>NZ_LWFE01001000.1:0-45691 GCF_001635675.1 Oleiphilus sp. HI0061
CGTCAATGCCTTCTTGCTGTAAATCTATTTTTAAGCACTCGGTAAAATATCGTAGTGCCGCTTTTGAAGCGCCGTAGACATGTGCTCTGGGAAGCGCTTGATAGGTGACGCTGCTCGACATCACGACCAGTTTTGGCGTTTTTCCTTGTTTGGCGGATTCGCGCAACAGGGGCAGCGCTGCATTGATGGTCGAAACAGCGGCCGTGAAATTGGTGTCCATCACGCGTTTGATACTGCTCATATCAATTTCGTCTGAATCGATATACTCACACGTACCCGCGTTCACGACGACCATATCAATCGACGGATAAGTGCTTTGCAGCTTTTCTACGACGGCTTGGCAAGCACTATCATTGGTGATATCTAGCGTTTGTGGCTCGCACTTTGATGGTGTCTGTCCGCACAACGCGTCTAGTTTATCTTCTGAGCGAGCGCTTGCTATGATTGATTTATCAAACTTCGCCAAGGCGGTGACGAGCGCTTTTCCAATCCCGGTGCTAGCACCAATTACCCAAATACGTTCAATATCATTCAGCATTGTCGGCTCCTGCTACTTCATAAAATATTTTAGAGTTTGGATAAGTTTCCCCATGACCGGTATGTGCTCATAGAGCAATTGCCCGCCATCAAAGTAGTCTCTGTGGTAGTACACTTTGTCGTTGAAACGTATTAGGCTTGCCCCTTCAATCGTGATTATTCTGCCTTTATTTAGCTTCGGGTGAGCATATTTCATGGTCCAATTTAACATGGCATCATTGTCTTTAACCCACTGGTCATGGAAGGTGAACTGGCAGGAAAGTAAGTTCTGATACAGTGACGCGCAGTACCCTTGAAAGTTAGCTACGCCTTCTATCCGATGAAAGCTATCTTCGAATAATACGTCTGGTTCGTAGACTGCTTCAATGATTCCACTATCGCAGTTATTCGCATCGAGCGTGTGGAAGAGGTGCTTGAATCGCTCTACAACATTAGCGGGTGTTTCTGACTTTATAACGACGACTGACATGATGATTGTGCCTTTTTAAGTATGAACGTTTATGCTTGAACGTTTTTGTCTACCTTCTTCTAGGATACGAGAAGGCACAGGGTTCAGATCAGAAATAATTCTAAAAAAGCTCAATAGACGCAGTATCAAGTAAGAAATATCAATCTCCCACCAGTAGAAACCCTGCCTTGCAGAGACGGCAAAGCGGTGATGATTGTTGTGCCAGCCTTCTCCCAGGGTAAGCAGTGCAAGGAAAGCATTATTCCGACTTTGGTCTTTTGTCTCAAAGCGCCTTGATCCCCATACGTGACCAAGAGAGTTAATGGTGAAGGTGGCGTGAAACAAAAATACTGTAGAGATAAAGAAGCCCCAAACCAGAATTTGTAAACCATTAACGCCTGAGTTTGGTAAAGCATAAGCCAAGTATTCACCCAGCATGTACATGCCGATTGCGAAGAGAACGGGCACTAGGCTATCAAAGCGATTTAGAAAGCGGAGTTCAGGGAACTTCGCTAGGTCTTTTATGACACTGTAATCGGTTTTAAACCCTTCATCGCTCATGAACCATCCGACGTGACTCCACCAAAAACCATGAGCAATGGGAGAGTGTAAGTCTGACTCTTCATCTGAGTGCTTATGATGATTCCGGTGATGAGCGGCCCACCAAAGCGGGCCTCTTTGAGACGCTGAATTGCCTAGCACGGCAAAACAAAACTGCCAAAAGCGGTTGGCCTTGTAACTCTTGTGAGAAAAAAAGCGGTGATAAAACGCGGTGACCGCAAACATCCTTAGCCAAAAAGCGGCTAAACAGATCGCAATGGCGACGGGGCTCCAGCCTGTCCAGATGACACCTAGGCAGCCTAAGTGGACGGCAATAAATGGCATGCAACGCATCCAGTTTACGGTGTTGGTAGCGTGCTCCCTTTTGGGGTCAGGTGAGTAAGACTCAGAGTCAAACCAGCTAATAAGGTTACCTATTAGCCTTGTTGAGTGACCCGCTTTAGTCTTACTGCTCGGTGTATCGTTCATGAGTAATAGTCCAAAAGAGGAAGCTGTTCAGTATCAGCTTGTTTGTGAAGCGATTTAAATGCCGCTTTCGTTTGTGACGTTGCCAGGGCGTGTTCGACTATTTCTGCGGGGTAAGCGCATGCAGCTCTCTGTTCTTTAGTTGGTTGGTGTATTGACTTGCTATCCAAGGTTTGTAGTTCAGGAACATAGCGTCTTATAAACTGTCCTTGGGGGTCAAAGCGTTCAGACTGGCGTGTGGGGTTAAAAATTCTGAAGTAGGGAACCGCGTCGACGCCTGTCGAGGCTGACCATTGCCATCCACCATTGTTGGACGCCAAATCACCATCGACTAGCATTTCCATAAAGTACGCTTCACCGAGTCGCCAATCAATTAATAAGTGCTTTGTTAAAAACATCGCGGTAATCATGCGTAGTCGATTGTGCATCCAGGCTTTTTCTTTTAATTGGCGCATGGCAGCATCAACGATGGGGTAGCCTGTTTTTCCAGCCTTCCATTGTTCAAACAAACGATGGTCTTTACGCCAAGGTAGCTGATCTGTTTCTTTCTTAAACGGCTTATGCATGCTCAACCTCGGATAAGCGTACAAGAGGTGGCGATAGAATTCTCTCCATAGTAGTTCGTTTATCCAGGTGTTGACGCCTTCATTACGCCCTTCAAACTCGCCTTGATTATAGCTTAGTGCTGATCTTAAACACTGTGATGTGCTTACGATACCCGTTGCAAGATAAGGAGACAGTGAACTTGTCGCGTCGAGCGAGGGAATATCTCTGGCCTTATGGTAAGAGGCTGCGCGTTCTTCCATGAAGTTATTAAGTAGCTCGTGAGCGTGATCTTCTCCTGCGGGCCAATGATGGTCCCACCGAGAATCGACTTGAAACGTCGCAACATTCAAGTTTGGTGCTTTGACTGTTAAGGGCGGTTGTGGCGAGGGTTTGTTGACCAGGTGCCTGGATAAAGTCTTCGACTGCTTTAAAAATGCACGTTTAAATGCCGAGAATACATGATAGTAGCTTCCCTTCTGGTTCCTCAAGGTGCCCGGAGAAACGATGCATTGATCATGAAAAGATTGGCTGATAATGCCGTGATTACGTAAGTTTTCAGATACCGACTTGGCGAGTCGGCGCTCGTTCAGTCCATAATCTTCATTGTAGAAAAGGTGAGAAACTTTCAGCTGGCTGGCAAACTCAGAAATACTCGATTCCAGTTTTTGCATGGATTCTGCTGTAAGAACATAAAAGGGAACGTTAAGCTCGCTGAGAGCGCCAGAGAGTATTTCTAGTTGGCGCAGGATAAGAGATCGTTTAGCTGGCGACTCATTGTGGGCATCCCAGGTTTCTTCAGATATCACATAAACAGCAATGCTAGGCCCGGATGACATGGCAGCCGAAAGCGCCGGGTTATCATAAACCCTTAGATCACTTCTAAACCAGATTAGGTTGAGTAAATGTTCTTGCGTCATCTTATATTATCCCTTTTTGTTGCTATTTTATGTTGCCAATATCTTATACTACGAACCTTGTATATCATACGCAGGCCGAATGAAATTAGATCTGTTTTGCTACCGATATGCCACTTAAATAGGCGCACTCAAGTCCGTGGCGGGATTGATTCGTGGCAAGATAGTCTCCACTGAGGTGTATTTTTTCACTACATGTAAGGTAGTTCTCTTTATTGTCGATGGGGGTATTACTCGGCAGAGAATATAGCCAGCGATGTAAGTGTGAAACGATGATATCTATTTTTTGTTCGCATAGTGCTTCGAACTCACTCAATAGATAGCTTTCAACGCGTGTTCGTTCCCAATTAATTGTTTCTTGGCTCCACTCTTCGCCAGCTTGGACTTGATAGTACTGCACTGAATCGTCTGGCTTAGCACCTCGTTTAACGTGCTCTGGCGAAATTGACTTAATATTTGGGTGCTGTGCAGAATCTATTTTTAGTTCTGTACTGCTACGAACGGCCAAGAGAAGTACCCATTGTGGTTCCATTTTAATGTGCTCGATTAGAGGGCAGAGACTATTGCCTTTGGGTAATAGGTCGTAAGCTTGTTGAGGTGGCGTTGCGATTACAATGTGCTCTGCTGTGCAGAACAGCTGCTCGCCAGTAGGTGATTCAGTGTAAACCTGCCAAAGCTCACGTTCCTTTTCGAGGCGACAAACCCGGGTGGAAAAGTGAATGTTCAGGTCTTTAGCAATGTGGCGCGTGATGCTGGAGTTTCGCTCTCGGCCAACATAGTACTCTGGCTGATTGGCGCAGGGAACGATAAGCTCATCGGCCAGCCACTTATCAAGTTGAGCTTTAAATTGTGGTGTTTCGCTAGAGAAACTAGGGCAGCCGAGGTCAAACGTAAGGCTTTGGTCGTCAGGTAGTGGTAAGCGCTTTGATGAGAGCCTGCCGCCAGTTCCGCGTGACTTTTCGACCACCGCTACCTTTTTGCCTCTATGTTGTAACTGCTTAGCAGCCGTTAATCCTGCCATGCCTGCACCAATTATGACTACGTCCATAACTGTGTCCATAACTACGTCTGATTTCATGTCTCACCTAAGTATTAAAAGATTCTACTAACTATACGGCATAGCTCAGATATTGGATTAATGGGTTTACCCAAATAGTAATATGCTTTACATTTCAGGAATGATTCAAACGTAGATTTCTTGCAGGAAGGCCCGGTGGCTACCATCACTCCAGAAAACCAAAAGTTAAACGCCTTGTTAATGAGTATTGCTCAAAATCAAGACCGTAGTGCGTTTATAGAACTATTTAACTTAAGCTCTGCACGCTTGAAAGCGTATGCCATTAAGTGTGGTTCGAACTCAGCAGATGCCGAGGAGCTATTACAAGAGTGCATGTTAACCGCATGGCGAAAAGCGCATACCTTTAAGCCAGAATCCGGCACTGCGATTACCTGGTTATATACGATTGTTCGTAACAAACGTATTGATATTGCACGTAAGGGTCGCCCTGATTTGGTCCAATCTGATGACTTGTTTTATGAAGAGGGTGGTGAATCTCTAGAAAGTGAAGTCGAAAGTGATCTAAATGCGCTGATTGTTCGTAACTTAATCACAGCCTTACCTGACGAGCAAAAACAGATTGTCTACAAGGTTTACTTTGAAGGGAAATCACACAGTGAAATTGCAGGGGAATTGGACTTGCCCCTTGGCACGATTAAATCGAGACTCAGACTAGCAATGAAAAAGCTAGATAACTTGGCAAAAGAGCATATGACATGGCTAATTATCATCCTTCCGATGACCTTTTAATGCAGTTCGCTGCTGGGCAGGCACCTAATGCTTTGGGTATTATCGTTGCTTGTCATATCGAAACTTGCGGTTCGTGTGCCGCAAAAGTACGACGTTACGAAAGCTTAGGCGGTGATATATTATCTAGCCTGGAGCCTGAGCCGGTTGGCGCGAACGTACTAGACAATATTCTCGCGCGGCTTGATGATCCTGTCGCGAATGACAAACCTTTGAACTCAGCGAATCAGCAGGTCGAGATTCCACCGCCACTGAGGCGGTTTGTTGATAAAGACTTCGACCAGTTATCGTGGTCAGGCTTTTCAAGCAGCATAAAAGAGTTTGTATTACCTATTTCCGATGAACGCTACACCGCTAAGTTTTATCGAATCGCTGCAGGCAAAGAACTCCCAGAGCATACACATGAGGGCAATGAATTTACCTTGGTGATGCGTGGTAGTTTTTGCGATAAAGCAGGTGATTATCATAAAGATGATTTCATTTTGGCCGACACCCAGACTGTTCACCAGCCAAGAGCGCATATGGAAGAAGACTGTATATGCTTTGCTGTGATGGATGCTCCTTTGAAAATGACGGGCTTTTTTGGTCGAATGTTGAACCCATTCCTTCGTTGACAGAGTATTTCGGATTAGCCTCTTAGCACTTACCTTAAGTAAATTGAAGTGCCGTCGTTTAGGGTCATGCATTGCGACAATTGCGGGGTTTTCTTTCCATGGTTTCCGCGTTCTTACAAAGCCTCAAGGCATAACCTAGATTTCATCGCGAAGGCCTATTCCATCTAGGCCTTCGCTTAACACCTCATATTTAAACCTGTTCAATCTGTTTTAAGGGTGAGACTGGGTATTTCTATTGGTTCAAGAACTTCGCTAAATAATGTTGAATTTCACCGTCCTTGACTGCGCTATATCCAATGTACATATTATTGCCTTCTAATGCGATGGAGCCTGTCGTGATTTGAGTGCCTGAGGTCGCTACGGTTGCACCGATGAACTGGCCACTTGAATCAAATTTCTCGTTGTTACCACCACCGACAACATACACTGCACTGTCTTCATCAAGCGCTAAGTCTTGAACAATATTTTGGCTCGTGGTTTGCCACAGCTCTCGCCCTTGCTCATTCAATTTAACTAGGCGTCTGGACTTGTCGTTAGAAAGGCTGAGCACTACATTGTCTCGCCAATCTGCCTTCAGTAAAGCCGGGCCCGGTAGTCCATAACTTTGTTGTGGCGGGTAGTAGGTTTTACTCCAGGATGGTTGACCGTTTGGACTGATACCGGCTATGCGTGTTGAATCATCTTGTTGATTGTGCGCGATAACAATGCTGTCATCAGATAGGACTGCGAGAGCGGCTTGAAGGTAAAGGTCTGCAGGTAAATCAACAGCCCAGGCCAGTTGCCCTGCAGCATTGTATTTCGCTGCTTTTTCTGCGCCGACAATATGGATGTCGCCGGCATCATTAACCTCGATATCCCATGCTTTCTCATGTTCAATTTTAAGTTGTTTGACGCCATCTAAGTTAAACACTTGGGTGGCAAAACCTGTAACATATAACTGGTCTTGATGGATCTCTAGATCGCGCGCATCATCGTGTTTAGATAGCTCAATAGACCACACTAGTTCTCCATAAGTATCTACTTTAACGAGGAAAGAGCCATAGCGTTGAATGTCATTTTCGACAATATAGCTAACACCAATGGCATAGCTGTTACCGTCACTATCTAGGGTGAGATCAGTTATCTTATCGTCACTTCGATAGTTGCCTTTCGCAAGGTCAATATCGGTTGACCAGATTAATTCACCATCACTGCTTCGCTTAACCAGCAAAATATTTTGTTGGCGGTCCGTGCCTGTTCGGATCGTTGATCCGCCGCTGATTATTTCTCCATAACCATCGACGGCGACATTTGATAGCCACTCAACTCGAGATTCATTGCTACTGGCATGAGAGTAATATTGCTCCCATTCTGGTGTGATTTCATTCTTACAGGCAGTCAGTAGGGTAAGCGGAAGCAATAAAGATAATGTTTTAAGGTGTAGGTTCATACGTTTAATAAAACTCCATGTGTGTATGAAAAGAGGTTGTAATGTTTTAAAAACAACATTAGGTGTTGGAATATAGTGATAAAATTTAGTATAAGCATACTAAAATGTTATCTGGTTAACGGTTTTTTGTTTAATAAGGTGTTCTTAGCCCACTTAAGGTGTCGGGAGCACACAAAAACTATTTTGATACTGACACTATCTTCCTGAGCCAACTACCTATAATCTTTACGATGTAAGTTTTTTGCTGTATGTGATGATTCAATACTTAAAATAAATCGTAATAATTGGATTATGTGATTTAACCATTAATTATCCATGTAGGAATTGCTCTTATGACTAAGGAATCCGTTCAGCCTCTCACGAATAAGAAAACACTCAAACCCAGTACGCTAAGAGTGGGCAAACGCTATCGCTCATCGCGTGTCGACGGTCATTATGATGCCGTTGTCATTGGCTCGGGTATTGGCGGTATGACCAGCGCAGCTATGCTGTCTAAGGCTGGGTTAAAGGTCTTGGTATTAGAGCAACACTACACCGCTGGAGGATACACTCACAGCTACTCGCGCAATGGCTACGAATGGGATGTAGGTGTTCACTATATCGGTGAGATGGGCAACCCTAAATCACAAATGCGCAGAATTTTCGACTTTATCACTGACGGTGAATTGAAATGGGCGCCACTAAATAGCAATTACGATCGCTTCCACTTTGGCGAGGATGTTTACAATTTGCGCGCGGGTAGAGATTGTTTCAAACAAGACTTGTTAAAACACTTTCCCGAAGAAGAGCTAGCGATTGATTCCTATCTGAAAATGCTAGATGCCATTACGCGGTGCATGCCCCTTAAGGTTATGGATAAGTTGATGCCAACCTTACTTTCTCGGCCCTATAAGCTGCTCAAGCGTTTCGGCCTGCCTGACTACTTCAACAAGACGACTTATGAAGTCTTAAGTGGACTGACCTCAAATGAAAAGTTAATTGGCGTCTTAACAGGGCAGTGGGGCGATTGTGGTTTACCTCCTAAGCAGTCGAGCTTTTTAATTCATGCACTGATCGCTCGACATTACTTATCGGGTGCTTACTACCCAGAAGGTGGTGCCTGGAAAATAGCCGATACGATTATTCCTGTTATCCAACAGTCAGGTGGTGACTTGCTTACTTATGCAAGCGTCGAAAAAATAGTCGTTGAAAAGGGCGTCGCGTTGGGTGTCGAGATGTCTGATGGTCATATCATTCACGCAGATAAGGTTATTAGTGCTGCAGGCGTAATGAATACCTTTCAAGACCTGGTTCCGCAGGCGCTGAGCAAAAAGTTCTCTTATGATAAAAAGCTGCAAGAAGTTGAATCATCAAAAGCGCACTTGGGAATGTATATTGGTTTGAAGGGCAGCACTGAAGAATTGAAGCTACCCAAGACGAACTTCTGGATCTTTCCTGATTATGACGCCGATAGTGCTTTGGATGCGTTTGAGAATGACAAAGATAAGCCTTTGCCTGCGGTGTATATTTCATTTCCGTCTGCAAAAGACCCTGAATGGCAGCGAAAGAACCCTAGCAAGTCGACGATAGAAATCGTTGCGCCTTGTCCTTATGAATGGTTTGAAAAGTGGGAAGACCAGCCATGGGGGAAACGAGGCACGGACTACGAAGCACTCAAAGACATGTTTACCGAGCGTATGCTGAAAGCACTCTATGAAAAAATGCCTCACTTAGAAGGTAAAATCGACTATCACGAAACCAGTACGCCCTTGTCGACAAACTTCTTCTGCGCCTACAAAAAATGTGAGCTCTATGGACTTAATCATGACCCTTCTCGTTTTGAGCAAGACTGGCTGCGACCTGAGACGCGAATTCCCGGCTTGTATCTAACTGGCCAGGATGTGCTTAGCTGTGGCATTGGTGGCGCGATGATGGCAGGAGTGATGACATCGGTTAGTGTGCTGGGTTGGAAAAGCTACAAGCTACTTAATCGCTTTGGCTTGCGCGATAGGATTGGTTTGGCTGTGCCTGTTTAGGCGCAGCGCTGCTTGCTATCACGCCGATAGCTCTGGGGATAAACAGCGATGGTGTTTGTCCCCGCCATTGATTGTGTAGCAATCAATTATTGATGGGCCTCTTGTAGAAACTCAGCGCGTGTCTGTGGGTTGGTTTTAAAGGAACCTCCTAAGGCTGTCGTTGATGTTTCAGAGTTTGCATCCATAATACCTCGGGATTTAACGCAATAATGTGTTGCGTTAATTGATACTGCGACGTTGTCGGTATTGAGTAAGACTTGCAGCGCAACTAAAATTTGCTTTGTTAATCGTTCCTGAACTTGAGGGCGCTGTGAAAAAAACTTTACGATACGATTTATCTTGGATAAGCCGATGATTTTTTCTGCGGGAATATACGCGACTTTAGCTAAACCATCGATCGTGACGAAGTGGTGTTCGCAAGTACTTATCAGGTTAATGCGACTGACTTTAACCATTTCATCGACATTCATTTTGTTTTCGATAACCGCTATTTTGGGAAAGTTCTGATAGTCCAGGCCAGAGAATATCTCCTCCAAGTACATTTTTGCGATTCTGTGTGGAGTTTCAGCCAGGCTATCGTCTTGAAGGTCTAGCCCCAAAGTTGCCACGACCTCGGCTAATAAACCCTTAATTCGCTGATATTTTTGTTCGTCAGTGTATGGCGTCTGAACAAGAGGCGTTTCAAGTCCCATTTCAACTAAGGTGCTTTTAACTAATTGGGCTTCAGGGCTAAGCATGGGCATAGTTCTCCAAAGTTTCAGGTAGGATTGAGGCCTGCATTGTCAGTGATACTGAATCAGCAAACCGGAGCGCGTGTGGTTTCTCAACGTTTACTTTGGCGAAGGTGGTGTGGGGACTCGTGGTGCAAATTTGCAAAATTTCTTTTACAAGTCGCTCGAGTAATAAGAATCTGCCTTCTTCAACAAGTTGAATGATTCGCTTGGTAATGATCTTATAGTCCAGCGCGTCTTTCACCTGATCTGATTGCGCGGCTTTATTGGCAGAATAATGTAGTTCGACATTCACGACGATATCTTGTTGTTTAATTTTTTCTTCTTCATTAAAGCCGATAAATGTTCGTAAGCGTAGTTTGTCGATTTTAATAATCGCATTTGATAAATTCATAGTCCGTTTCCTCTCATTATTAATCATTACGAATCAAATTGAATAATGGATCTCAATTGCCATTGCCCAGATCGGTGTCTGGTTCACTTTCTAAGATTGTGTTCAGCTCTTTTTCAGATTGAAGCGATAATTGGCGAACCCTTTCAGATGAGATGAAGAGTATCTCGCTGATCTCTTTTAGCGTGTAGGTGCGGTTGATTCCTATGCCATATCGCATTCGGAGTATGGTTTGTTTTCGTAGATCTAAGCTCCCTAGGATGTTTTTTAGGTCTCGTTTGTACAGGAGCTCCTGTGTTTTTAGGTCTTGTTCGTTTTTTCCAATGAGTTCGTGTTCTTCAGGTTCTGGAGACTGTGCATACCATTCTGTGTTAGCGGTCGCATGAGTATTTAATTCGACATAAGGTGCTTTATTACTGATGTTATCTGGCAAACTCGCTCTAAACTCATGGCTTCTAGGAGGTCGTGATAGCTGCTGTTCTAGCTTTGCCCTCGTTTTGTCGGCAATTGCTTTATCGCGGAGTTGATCGTAAGGTTTACGAACGACACTTGCTTGCTTTTCGATAGCCGCATGTATGTGATGACTAATGGCAGTATAAGCATAAGTCGAAAAGAGGAACCCCTTACTGGGATCAAAGCGCTCAATGGCTTTAAGTAAGCCGATACTGCCTTCCTGCACTAAATCGTTGTAAGGCATTCCGAGGAATCTAAATTTGCCAGCTACGCTAAAAACAAGCTTCAAATTTGCAGTTATTAGTTCATTACGTTCGCTCTTATATTGTTTACTTAGTTTTTCCAGCGTGTGGACCTGATCACACAGAAGAAATTGGTCTGCTGTGTTTTCTTGATTGATGTGTTCGTTGATAACTTTTATCACTAGGTGGCGAGGGACTTTCCAAAGTGAAAGGTTTTTTTTCAGCTTTCTGCTTACTGCTTTCCTCTGCTGCTTTGAACCTTCGATATGGTCGATTACCTCAAGAGAATCGATGAGAGAAATGATTTTTAAATAGACACTTCCATCGTTATAGATCTGGGTTCTTAAGTATTTTTGAGTTTCGTTCTCGATTAGTTCGACCAATGACTTCAAAGAGCTCAGTAGTCTGGGAAACTGAGCAAATAAAACCAGCTGTGACAGGGCGTAAGACTCCATAGATTTATAGAGCTTCATTTGCGTTGCGATAGGCAGTTGTGGCAGCTGATTATTCTCAAGGTCATAAGGGTTTCCACTCGTATTGCTAATCTTGGTTTCAGCATATTCTTTAGCGAGCATAGGTGCTTATTCTCCGGACACTGTTTAATTACCTTTACTCGAAGAATGCGAAAACGGATCATAATTTTGTGTTTTCATGTCGTTTCGTTTTAGAAAACAGAACTTAATTGTGATCCGAATTTACAACCTCCCCGTAAACTGGTTTGAGCGCTCGAGATGAATGTCACCGACGCATGTTTAATTTGTAAGAATGATGTCGGTATTAACTCAAAACGAAATTGAAGAATGATTTAGGGAAGGTACACATTATGTCCACTCGACTTTTAGACAGGCTTTCTTGGGCCAAAAGTTTATCCGTATTGTTGTTTGCCAGTTCAACACTATTATTGTCAGCATGTAGTGACAGCGATAACGATAGCGCAGCGTCTTGCACGGGTTAAATCGCAGACATCGCTGACTGCAACGATAGCTTCGATACACTTTATGCTGCGGTGGCGGCGGCAGGCTTAGGTGAAACCCTAAGTGGTGGAGAGTTTACAGTATTTGCGCCGACGGACGATGCCTTCGATGCATTGTTTACAGCATTGGGTGTGACGCCAGATGAGTTCCTGGCGCGTTCAGACCTAGCTAATATCCTGCTTACCATGTTTTATCTGGAACGGTTGACGCGACAGCAGCTACATCCTTAGCTGGAATGATGGATAACACAACACCCACTGTTGAGACGTCGAGTATTGAAGTATCTGTCTCTGGCGATGATCTATTTGTTAACCGCTCTCAAGTTGTGATCGCTGACGTTGTTGCGGACAACGGTATCATTCACGCAATAGATAAGGTTCTTATTCCACCAAATTATTTCAATGTTGTTGAAACGGCACAAGCAGATGGTCGCTTTGATACATTGGTGGCTGCCGTCGTTGAGGCTGGCTTAGTAAGCACTTTAGCGACAACGCCAGACCTAACCGTTTTTGCACCGACTGATGATGCCTTTGCAGACTTGGTGGCAAATAATGACGCGTTTGATAGTGCCGGTGATATTCTTGCACTAACGAATCTTGGGGATATTCTGCAATATCATGTATTGGACTCTGAAGTTGATGCTTTGACCGCAATCAGCCTGTCAGGCAATACAACAACGCCGTTATATACCGCAAAAGATCTGGCAATTTCTTATGATGACCCAGACTTATTCATTAACACATCTAAGGTCATTGTTGCCGATGTCGATACATCAAATGGAATAATCCATGCGATTGATAAAGTCCTATTGCCACCATCAGCTGATGCTTTATCAGATGACAGTATTACCATTGGTGAGCTGGTGACTAATTTGGCAGGGGCTGAGGTGGATGCAGAGTTCACAACCTTGCTCGCCGCGCTTCAGCAAGAAGGCTTAGATGCTGCGTTGGTGGGGGATGGGCCGTTCACCGTGTTTGCACCGACTGATGCAGCGTTCGCAGCAGTGGGTACACCTAGTGAAGTGCTTGCTTTAGGTGGCTTGGCAGATATCTTGAGCCAACACGTAATCAGCGGCACAGAAATTGACTCCATAGCTGCCTATGCAGCAAATGGCACGGCTGTACCGACATTGCGTGCAGATACAGATCTTACAGTAGATATCGATATGGGTATGCTGATGGTTGGAAATGCCACGGTGTTGATTACAGATGTTGAAACCTCAAATGGTGTTATTCATGTAGTCGATGCGGTAATCACAGCCCCTTAGTAGAAGTGGTTATCTAAATCGATCTACCTTTGTCCCGCTTTGCGGGACTTTTTTTTCGAATTAGAGCGAGTCTAGGAGAGCGTTATTTTATGGCTACCAATACAAGTAAAAATGTAGATACAGAGCATCGCAGCAAACAAAGCACTACCCTAAGATTACCTTGCAGGGGCTGCCTAAAAACATGCTCAAACTATACAGTGTGTGATGGACGCCCGTGGAGAACAATGATAGCCATTGACTCATGAGTTAGAAATCGACACGGCTCGTGTAGAAAAGGCTGAGTAAAACAATTGTTACCTTAGTAGCTTGGTTCGGTTTAGGTTTCTGAGTAAGCCAAGAGCTGGCCTACTACCACTCAATATCCATATTGTTCCAATCTTTAAAACTTAACTTTCCATCTGCTTTTGACTCAACTAAGAGTTGATGCAGCCGATCTGCGACAAAGTCGGTCTTGAATAGTTTTTCTTCTGGAACGCCCGCTTGGTATGGCTTTGAAAGTTCGGTGTCTGTGGTTCCAGGGTGGAATGAAATGACTTTTGCTTTTGGAAAGCGACGACTGTATTCAATAGAAGCATTCTTGAGAAGCATGTTTAGTGCTGCTTTAGAGGCTCGATAGCTATACCAGCCGCCGAGCCGATTATCTTTAATGCTACCCACTCTTGCTGATAATACAGCAATCGTGGTCGCTGAATTTTTATTCAGTAACCCGGTCAGCTCTTTTAACCAGACAATCGGCATGAACGTGTTGGTCTCAAAAACGCTATGCAGACTTTCATAGTTGATATCTTCGATACGTTTCTCAGGCTTTATGTTGAGTTCTTTACTATGTAGTAAACCGCTGGCGATCACGATATATCGAATAGGTATATGACTGTCCGCTATTTGTTTGCAGCAAGCCTGAATCGAACTAAGCTTGGCGTCGGTTTGTAGCCATTCGGTTTTTGTTTTTTGACTTTCATTTCTCTGGGGCTCGTTCCTAGACAGCGCAAAAATAGTCGTGATGCTTCTATCTGATTGCATACGTTTAAGGATTGCGCTCCCAATACCCCCGTTAGCGCCGATGATAATTGCTGCAGCCTTGGATTGGTTCATTTTGTGTGACCTCAATGGTTATTGAAAACTGAGTGCAGGGAGTAATGGCTTATTGGAAGGGTGCATCAGCTTGATTCAGGTTTGAAATCAAAAGAATCGGGTGAAAGAAAGATTTACCTTCCAATGGTTTTTGTTGTTAACAATAGGGCTGTTATATAGCGAGGAGTCCAGCCAGGAATGTGTCACGCTGGCACGGGTAAAGCCTTTGAGAAAAATTGGCGTTGCAAAGTTAAGGCTAACAGACGGATTGATCGACGTGTTGGGAGTGTAAGCTTGTCTATCTGAATTGGATTCGTGATCGCGCACGCCAAAATAGTAGTTACTGTACGCGCTATCCAAGTAGTTTAAAGAGATCTTTGGAGTCAAAAAAAATGGCCCGTAATTGTAACGGTATGACATTGCAAGGGTGAAATCTTGTCCGCCTGAATGGTTCTGTAAATCATGAAGATAGCTAAGTGTGTACGACAGTCTGTCTTTTTTGAGGCTTGTACTCAGACCGCCAAACAATGAGTTCTGGCGCCTCGTCATTCCGTCAAGATGCTTTGAGTCGTTCGGTTTGTAACCGACCGACTTATAGGTGATGAGTGCCAAAGCTTCCAGTTCAGCACTCTGATGTATGATATAGCTGGCACGAGGCCCCAAAAAGCTAAACCTAGTACCTATATAACCTATAATAGGCAGGGCAACCGTGTCAGCTCCTACGCCGGCATAATAAGAGGAATTGATGCTTGTAAAAGCACCGTAAAACCAGCCAGTCTGTTGTTTTCTAGCCTGGCTTTTTTTTACTAGCGACGTTTCCTTACTGCCGGTTTGATATGGCTCAGCATTCAATGAAACAGAGCTCGACACTAAGGCGAGCACAATTATCAACCTAAGGTAGAACATCAATTAATATCTCATTGCGTCGCAGAAATGGTAGTGCCCAGGGTGGATCGTACCCTGCATAACTAGCTAGTGAAATTGAAGAGTAATTATTGCTGTTGAGCCAGTCACTCAGTTGATTGACATGTTTTTGATAATTGCTTTCACTCCATAATCCTGAATAGCTAATCGCTGCAACTCGTTTTTCAGGAACCTCACGAAGACAAACAAGCGGGTCTGTAGGTTGAGGAGAATTGTTAATAGTGAACTTGTCTGGTAGCACAAATTTCAAAATCCAGCCTTGCCGTTCGTTCTCAGTCTTGCTCGGACTCGCAATAACAGGGCTGGTCATCGCAACTATTTTACCTTTTTCTTCCTGTGGTTCAGCGATGACTGGTGCTGTCATCGAAATGTCATTGGCAGAAACATTGGCCCCAGAAATATAGTCAAACAAACGTCTAAAGGATTGGTCGGTTGCATCACGAAAGTTGGGCTCATTTACGTAGGTTTCAACTATCATGACAGGTTCGTATCGTCTTATTTCGATATTGCCGACCTTCTTTTCAACGGTATAGCGAGCCTCATCTGTAGTGCGTATACCAAGTAGTGAGCAGCCTTCCAATATGAGGCTCAGCAAAGTTATTATGATGAGCAAGGGGGCACTGCTTCGTGCTTTATTCCACATATCAGAAATCACCTCGTCTTAAAAATCAGGGAAATAAAAAATAATATCTACCTAGTGTTTGTACGCTGAATTTTGCTTAGTGGATCTATATAAACGAAATTTTGTACCAAAGAGTGCTATTTATTTAACGAGTCAGCCCTCTTTGGCACAGGTTGGTGCATTAGAGTGTGCCGCTTTATACAGCTTTATTGTTTCGGCTTCTTATAATAATGATGGCCCCCATCACAGCTGACATAACTGACCCTAACAGAACACCTAGTTTGACGCTGTCGTGATAGCTTGGGTCATGGCTCTCAAAAGCGAGTGTGCCGATGAATAAGCTCATGGTAAAACCAATTCCGCACAGTACGCATACACCATATAATTGAGGCCATGTGGTATCTTTTGGCAGGCTTGCGATACCTGATCTCACCGCCAGCCAGCAAGCGCCAAAGATTCCCAGTTGTTTGCCTAAAAACAGCCCAAGCGCGATACCTAATGTAATTGAGTTAAATAGATCATGAGTGCCGATCCCGATTAAGTTGACACCGGCATTCGCGAATGCGAACACAGGCAGTATCATAAAGGCAACCCAAGGCTGAATGCTGTGTTCCATTTGCTTTAACATTGGGTGTCCGTCTTCAGTGGCCACGTTAATTGGTATAAACCAAGCCACGATGAAACCCGCTAGCGTAGCATGAACACCTGACTTGAGTACGGCTGCCCACACAACGATACCGACAATAATGTAAGCCGCTTGTTTGCTCACCTTGAATCGGTTCAACAGGCCTAGAACAAACAGACCTGAAATGGCAACGGCAAGAGAGGCTGTTGATAGGTCTTGTGAGTAAAAAATGGCAATAATGACTATCGCACCGATATCATCAAATATAGCAACCGAGAGCAGGAATAGCTTGAGGGTCAGTGGTAGGCTTTTGCCGAACAGACTAAATATACCTAAAGCAAAGGCGATATCAGTTGCCGATGGAATAGCCCAGCCTTGAAGTGCCGCCGGATTTTGTTGATTTAAGCTAACATAAACTAAAGCGGGAGCAATGATGCCCGCCACAGCGGCAATAGCAGGTAGTATTATCTGGTCTTTTGAAGATAAGTGGCCTTCAATAATTTCTCGTTTAACTTCTAGGCCGACCAAGAAAAAGAACAGTGCCATCAAGCCATCATTGACCCAAAGCAATAGCGGTTTAGCAATTTCAAAGGAGCCGAATTGAATGGTGACGGGTAAGTTAAGCACACCTTGGTAGAAACCATTGAAAGCTGTATTCGCCATGATGAGTGCCGCCAAAGCCGCGAGAATTAATAGAATTCCCCCTGCTGCGTCATGCTCAACCATTTCTCGAAAAACTTTTGTCATAGGTAGGTCCTTGCTTTAAATGATGAGAAGACATTTATATGCTTTTACCTAGCTATGAAAAAGTCGAATATTCAGCTCAATATGATCGAAAAAAACTGATCAATTTTTTTTGGATCTTTAACCAAACGGCTGGGGGAAAGCATGGATTTAAATTGCCACTCATAAATACTTCGGATACTTCGAAGTATTTATGAGTGAATAACTTATGGATACCTAGGGTAGTTGGTCGTTAGCATAGTAAAAAAACACGGAGTTGAAATTATGCTGTACCTAAATGTAAGTGAGCACGTAATGCGTAACTGGAGCAGAACAGTCGATCTTTACTATTCCTTTCACCTGAGTGGCATTAACACTGATATTGAATCAGTAAATCTGTTGATAGAGGAACGCCAACAAGAACATGATAATAGAGCTCTTTACTACTGTGAGCTGAATATTCACCCATGTGTAGGGGAGCACTTACAGCTAGCGGTAGAGAGCGAAAATTGTGGTGTCGCGATTGAACAGAGCTTTGCCAAAGCAAAACGTTATATGCTGCGCCGCATGCGCGGAATTTCAGATGAAGCGGCAGCTAAGATGCTTGGCTAATAGATGAAAAGCTTCGTCGTGCTGCATCGGTAATTGCAACGACAGCCGGATGTTTCAATTTTCGCTCTGGTGAAATAACAAAGAAGTGTTCGCTAACATTGTTTATCTCACCAATCGACTTAACGTTATACATGCGCTCAACTTGGCTTGCCATGGCTGATGGCGCAGGAAAAAAACCTGCACCGCCTTCGCCAAATGCTTTTAGCAATGTACTATCGTCAAACTCTGCGATGACATTTGGTGATATGTCTACCTGATCAAACCAATCATCCAAGCTTCTACGTAAAGCATGATCATTCAGAGGGAGAAGAACGGGTGCCTCATTTAGCAATTCAGGGAACTCTCCTGAATGTTGGTGCCGCAATTCGTCTGTGCCAAAGAAAGATAAGCTACTAGAACCTAGCTCATGGCTAAAGGCTTTAACATTGAGCCCGGTAGGAATACTGCGATCAGATAGCACCAAATCAAGTTTGTGAACGGCTAAATCTCCAAGCAAGCTATCTAGGTCGCTCTCCATACAGACGATTTTTACCGGATCATCTAGTTTCATAGCTGCTTCGAGAAGTTTATAAGCGATGAGTTTGGGAATGGAGTTTACGATTCCAACATTGAAAGTAATTGGTGCTCCGGGCTGCTTGCTTTTGACTCGTTGAGTAAGCTCAGCGCCCAGGCTGAATATTTCATCGGCGTATTGCTCAACCATGCGCCCCATCTCGGTGATAACTAGGCCGCGACCCACTCTTTGAAACAGAGGCTCACCGATAGTTTCTTCAAGCATTTTCAGCTGACCGCTGATTGTTTGAGGCGTTAAATGAAGAGACTCAGCTGCTTTTGCGACGGAGCCTTCTCGAGCGACGGTCCAAAAATATAGCAGGTGGTTGTAATTGATATGTCTCATGCTAAGCCCCCTAAGGTGTATTGACTGACAATCGTAATTCATCAATATTGCAAGTTATATACGAAGATAATGTGATTTTAGATCGGTTTTTTCGATGATGGTTTGTTTAGTGTCAGCTTAATGTTTATTTTCAGTATTGTAGAAGCTTTCCTTATGATCGAAAAAAGCGACCGTTTAGTAAGTAAAAAGCTACTTTTATCGATCCCAGAAAGGCGGGATGATCTAAGTCGTATAAATTGTATTGGGGGATTTTGCTATGTTCTATGTATATTCACCGAGTGGACGGGCCTTCGCTGGGCCGTTGGAAAAGCTTAGGAAGGTTGAGAAACCCGCCAATACCTCGACAATACCGAGTTTAAATTATACAGAAGTAGAGCTTGAAGAGAATGAGCAAGCCAGAAGTTCCTATGATGTGCCCGTCAAAGCGATTTCTGAATATCAGAATTTGCTTAAGAAAAACTCACAGCAAGAAGCTGTTTATCATGCTTACCAAGTTATGAGCCAACCGGTCGTTAGTGTTCAGCTAAGCGATACATGGGGATACGTACTTGAGTTATTCGAACAGGTGCATTATCAGGTAGTTCCTGTTCTGGATAATAAAGGGCAGCTAGTTTCAGTAATCTCTCGCCAACAAATATACGCTAAGCTCTTGTCTCAATCGTCGGTTCAAATGGGGCGGGACACTTCATTATCGAGTGTTATCCAAACAAGGGGGAAATCTGTTGTTTCAGCGGATCCTGTGACAGATGTTCGTAGAGTGGCCAAGGCCTTAGTCATGTATAGCTTGGATGCAATCCCTATTGTGGATGCTGAGCATCGTTTAGTGGGGATTGTCTCCCGCACTGATATTTTAAGGTGTGTGACTGCCAACCCTCCTCTTTCAATGTGGTGTTAGCGCGAAAGAGACTTAAGCCCCCAAAGAGATCTAGGCGAAGATTTATCTGTGTCAGAAAATTCCTTATTAAATGAACGAATTAAACTGCTTTTTTAAGGGAATGTTCATTGAGAAACTGAGGCTATATTAAGTAGCTGTATGAAGCTATCGAATACAAACCATTCTAACTCCCTTGCTCGAGCGAACTTTCGAGACACCCCGCATTGCGGGGTTTTTTTATATTCTGCAATACTCTTAGCATAACTTTATGTTCGTTAAAATCGAGTAATCATTTAGCTAAAATCTGATTTTTACGAGCATTAATAGTTGAAATAATGGCTTAGCTTTTAATCGTTTTAGTTGATGATTAGTGCTGTCAAGTGTTGGATTATATTTTCCAAATTATGAGAGGGACTAAAAATGAAATTGAATCATATTATGGTACCTATTTCTCCAGGAGGTGGAATTGCTCCAAGCTTGGGTGAGCTTATCGGCTTGAGGAGTGACAATGATGAACCGCTAGAGGTTAAGTTTATTACTGTAATCGAAGACGCTGACTTTTCTAGAATCTCGGGTTATATGAGAGCCTCTCCTGCGACACTCCTAGAGCACGCAATCAATGTTGAGCTTGAGCGGCTGGATGCCATGATTGCGCTCTTAGAAAAAAAGCTTCCTGATGTGTTATTTGAGCGCGAAGTTGTAACAGGCGTGGCATTTATCAATCTTATATTAAGTGCGTTGCGGGGCCACTATGATTGTATTGCCATCTCTAAGCCTAGTACCAACAAGAAAGATAGTAGTGTTATGGGAAGCACTTTGATGCACCTGATGCGTAAGTCACCCACGCCAACTTTCGCGATTGGCCACCAAAAAATGTGCCCTGAAATGAAAATAGCCGCAGCTATCGATGTAAGTAACATTGATGTTGATAGCGGCTTGAATCAGCAGATACTTGATGCAGCTTTGAGCCTGGCGGAGTTATATCGCGCAGAGCTGCATATTGTTCATATCTGGCACCTTGCGGGTGAAGGGTATCTTAGTACTTGGGGGCGGCGCAGTGACTTCGAGGTCGGAGCTATGGCAAGAGAAGAAAAGCACTCTAGGAAAGAGAGAGTTGACGCCCTAACGGGGCATGCTAAGCGGCGTATTCGAGAGATACATTTAGTTGAGGGGCAGCCCAAGAATGAAATACCCAAATTCGTCGATGATCAGTCAATTGATATCTTGGTGATGGGGACTGTGTGCCGTTCAAATGTTGCTGGCATGATCATAGGCAATACCGCAGAGTCTATTTTGGGTAAGGTCAATTGCTCAGTGCTGACTTTGAAGCCAGAAGGGTTTGAGTCTCCTGTTGTTAAATAGTGAGTGATTCAATACCTTATTAATAGGACACTTAAGATGAAAAATGACACTGAAAGTATTTTGATTTCTCGTATTTATGTCTTGGTTCGGTACTGCGTCCGGTTACTCTCAATATTGATGGCTGTCGTTATTGTGATGGGCGTTATTGATGTTGGCTGGACACTGTATCAAAAGCTCATAACACCGCCGCTGTTTATACTCACTATCTCTGATATGTTGGCAACGTTTGGGGCGTTCATGGCAGTCTTGATTGCCATTGAGATCCTTATCAATATTACCGTCTATCTACGTGATGATGTGATTCATGTAAAGATTGTGATGGCTACTGCCCTAATGGCGGTAGCGCGAAAGGTGATTATTCTGGATTACAAAGAGGTTCAACCAGAGTATGTTTATGCCACCGCAGTACTAGTCTTCGCGATGAGTGTGGGATACTGGGTAGTTCATAAACTACCTGAAAAATCACAGTAGATCATTGACTCTAACTATCCTGAGCGGAGGGGTAAATTCGTATAGTTATTTTGTGACCTGATTTTTAAAGGTGTTTTCGCGGAGAGAGGATACGGTGTCTTGATTAAAGGTTTTGTTGCAGCGTCAAAAGCAGACTGCGTCAGCGATTCACCCAGTCAGGGTTGATCGATCTGCAGCCTGTTGTTGCTAGAGGTTAAACAACCAGTTTGGCTTCATTGGCCTCTTCAGTAACGTCGAGCAAGGGAGTAGCTCTGCGAACTCGATTATGTTTTTTGAGCTTACGAAACAAGGTCTGGTTTACTTTTTGTAATGCATCTACAAATGCTTTCTCTGTGCTGTCTCGTTTAGTAGTAATAAGAATCGACGGGAGCCCGAACAGTGTAACCTTAACTTTGCATTGTTTATCAACGCCGCCTTTTGGGCCATTCACATCTTCTAGGTTAACGTTGATTCGTTGAATAGACCCTGCAGCCTTTCGATACATTCGTCCTAATCTTCGCTCAAGGTCGAATCTAACGCCAGGGCTAATAAAAGCTGTTCGTGTGTTGACTGAGATGTTCATATTACTCTCCTATAAGCTTGAATAGATGCCTACCAAAATCGGTATGACCATATATGCACGATCTATTTTGAATAAAATTGGTGATATAAAAAGCAGATAAAAATTTACTGAATGCTCGTTAAAAACATACTATTTGAAATTCAGATATTTTTTATAGGTCATAGATCCCAGCATCTTGTGGTTGACGGAAAGGTTGAAGTAGATATTTGCTGGTATATTGGTGCTCATGGTAAGTCTTTCTCACCTATACTGTTTAAGGGAAATACTAGCGTTTAATATAAGAGGCCTATATCTAATCAAAGTATTGAATTATTACTTTTAAAGTCATAATTAATTTGAAGGCTTATATGGATAGCTTTGGAAAGGGCTGTTTTATACTGATGAAATTTTAAAAATTAGTGAGTATATGAATTTGTTTTTTAGACGGAGTTTTCTGCTTACAATTTGTGTGACGTTGCTGGGGTTTGTTCCTCCCTTTTATGCATTTGCGGACTCAATCATAGTAAAAGCCAATCCTGGCTACTACCCAGTTACATATAAAGAAGGAAATGTAGTGGCACACTAATTTTGGCCACCTAATTAGAGGTGATATTATCACCATCAACTAACTAGGTATCAAAATGAGCAAACGAACAAGACCAACATACTCTCCAGAATTTAGACTCGAAGTTGCACAAGAAGTTGTTGATAAAGGGCGCAGTGTCCGAGATGTCGCGGATAGCTTAGGCCTTGGTAAGTCCACGGTCGATAAATGGGCGCGACAATTAAAAGAAGAACGAAACGGTAGGTTGTCGAGTGCTACACCTCTCACTCCAGATCAATTAAAAATTCGCGAGTTGGAACGCAAGATCAAACAACTAGAGGGAGACAACGAGATTTTAAAAAAGGCTTCAGCTCTCTTGATGCAGGACTCGATCAAAGGTTTTCGTTAATCCAAGCGCAGCAAGGGAGCTGGTCGGTATCTCGACTATGCCGCGTACTTAATGTTCATCGCAGCAGCTACAGATATTGGTGTGACCGCCCTCAAGAGATAGAGCCGCAACGCCTTAGATTGATTTCTGAACTCAAGCGTTGGTTTGGAATTAGTAATGGTTCTGCGGGGGAGCGTACTTTGGTAACTCTGCTGGCATTATCCGGCTTTAAGGTGAGTCGCTGGTTAGTGAACAAGCTCATGAGGCAAGAAGGTTTGGTTAGCCGCCAATTGCCGGCACATAAGTACGCTAAATCTGAGAAAGAGCATGTGCTCATTCCAAATGTGTTGGGTCGTTGCTTCAGTCCGGAACAGCCTAATCAAGTTTGGTGTGGTGATGTGACATATGTTTGGACGGGGTCTCGTTGGCTGTACTTATCGGTCGTTATCGACTTATATGCAAGGCGTGTTGTTGGGTGGGCCAAATCTAAGAGTCCCGACAGTGAGTTAACCAAGAAGGCATTGAGAGTGGCTTATGAAAGTCGTGGCAAACCGAAGGGCGTGCTATTTCACAGCGATCAAGGTTGTCATTACACAAGCCAATCCTATCGTCAGCTGCTATGGCGTTATGGCATTCGACAAAGCCTAAGTCGCAGAGGAAATTGCTGGGATAATGCGCCAATGGAGCGATTCTTTAGAAGCTTTAAAACAGAATGGATGCCGCGATCAGGATATGAATCGTTTATGGAAGCAGAAGCAGCTATCGATCAATACATTAATGGTTACTACAATCGTCATCGGCCTCATCATCATAATGGTGGTATGTCACCGTTATTGACTGAACAGGCTTACGAAAAAACTTATAACGGGCTGGCCAGTTTTAGTTGACCACTACACAGCTGTTGGTTCCCTGAATAATGGTCTTTTGCCGGATGATTGTAATCTATTTCCCTTATACAGACGTATTTAATAAGTACCCTCTATAAATAGGAAATAGCGCAATGATCAATCTATTTAAGCAACACACAATGAAACGCTTGATTAAGGAATATGAAAGAAAGCTGACCTACGCTTTCGAGGCTCAAAGAATGGGCGATATGAGAGAGTATGCCAAGCGAACCCAGGATGCTGATTTGGTATATCAGCAAATAAAGGATCGGCAGCAGTCTTAAACTTGTGAACGCATCAGTGAAAAGACCTTCAGGCGCCATGCTAGAAGGTCTGTTTAGTATTACTGGTGTAAAGGACATCCTTTAAACCTGCGTTCACGTGCCTGATAATCCTGAGCCTTGACCTCCCATCCTTGAAGGTTGCTGTCGATTATCGATTCTAGTAAATCAATATGGCTCCTATCTGAGTTTAACGCAGGGATATACTGATAACTTTGTCCGCCGGCTTCTAGAAAATAATCTCGATTTTCCACGGCAATTTCCTCAAGCGTTTCTAAACAGTCTGATGAAAAACCAGGGCAAAATACTTGAACAGATGAGACGCCTTTATCGGGGAGTGATTTCAAGGTGTGGTCGGTATACGGTTTAAGCCACTCAGCTTTACCAAAACGCGACTGAAAGCTTGTGATAACTTTATCCGCATCAATATCCAGCGCTTCAGTTAATAGTCGAGAAGTGACTTGGCAATGACAGTAGTATGGGTCACCTAACTCTAAGTATCGTTTGGGGACACCATGAAAAGATAGCATGAGCTTGTCAGCCTGGCCGTTCTCAGACCAAAACTGTTTTATTTTATCGGCCATTGCTTTGATATACAGCGGATGGTCGTGATAAGAAGTTATAAAGCGGAGTTCAGGCACCCAGCGACGCGCTGTTAGTTCTGTAGAGACCGCGTCAAAGGTGGAACCGGTAGTCGAACCTGAGTATTGAGGATACAAGGGAAGGATCACTAAGCGTCGAGCACCTTCTTCTAGCATTGAATTCATTACCTTGTCGATGGAAGGGTTGCCGTAACGCATCGCAAACTTGGTAACAACCTGGTCACCCAATTTGGTTTCTAGCCTCTTGCTTAAGGCTTTTGCCTGCTCTTGTGTGTGCGAAAGCAATGGTGAACCATGCTCCGTCCAAACCGAGGCATAGGCTTTAGCCGACTTTTTAGGACGTATGCGTAAAATAATGCCGTGTAAAATTATCAGCCAGATAAGTCGCGGAATTTCTACAACGCGAGGGTCAGACAGAAATTGTCTGAGGTAAACTCGTAAAGCTTGTGGTGTTGGTGCGTCGGGAGTACCTAAGTTGGTAATTAACACACCTATTTTATCTTCTTGAGTGTGAGTGAAATCGTCTAGTCCTTTAAATTTCATAATACCTGTTCCTGTCAGTAATGCTTGTATCAACAAGATTGATTGTTCGTCGCGCTATGGCAAGGATGCTTGTCTAGAAAACTGCATCATGCACTTAATTAATTGCGCATGATGCAGGAGTGTGGCTTGAGGTGACTAAAACTCTTCGACTGAAAAGTCCATGATGCTACTCTTTCCAGATTTTATGTCTGAAAGCAATGTCTCCATTTCTGGTGCGTATAAGCGGAAGAAGTGTTCAGCAGCTTTACGCTTGCCTTCTAGGAACGCTGCTGGGTATTGTTTGGCTGTTTCTGCTTGCTGCGTTTGAGCGGCCATTCTGGCCCATAATACAGCTAAGGTGGTTAGTGCAAATGTTCGTAGTAGCGTCGATGCCACCGCGCCTGCCTGTTCCGGATCTTGGCTTGCGTTCTGGCCTAACCAACTCAGTGCAGACTGCAAGGTAGATAGAAAACCTTCACAGTGCTTCAAGTGACTCTCGTTTGATACGATAGAAAGTAACGAACGCATCTCATTGAAGTAAGTTAGGGGGAGTTTCCCGCCTTTCATGGTTAGCTTACGGCCGACTAGGTCCATCGCTTGAATTCCGTTGGTGCCTTCATAGATGCGGGCAATACGGCCATCGCGGAGCAGTTGCTCAACAGGCCAATCCTGTGTGAAGCCAGAGCCACCCATAGATTGGAGGCCCGCATCGACGCAAGCATATCCTTCATCGGTCAGAAATGATTTGACGATGGGCGTGAGTAATTGAAACAAATCATCGGAGCGTTCCCGCACATTTGAATCGGCGTGGTGGTGACTTAGGTCATAGTGAAGGCCGGCCAAGCTGGCCATTGCTCTAGACCCTTCTATCAAAACCTTTTGCTTTAAAAGCATGCGGCGCACGTCAGGGTGAACAATAATCGGGTCTGCCTTGCCTGACTTGTTTTGAGGCCCAGACAGGGAGCGACTTTGTAAGCGCTCCTTGGCGAACCCCAATGATACTTGGTAAGCCGTTTCTGCCAGCCCCAAACCTTGGATACCTACCATGATACGGGCAGCATTCATCATGGTGAACATGCACTTAAGACCTTGGTTTGCTTCTCCCACTAGCCAGCCTTTGGCATTTTCAAAGTTCATTACGCAAGTCGCTGATGCTTTGATTCCCATTTTGTGCTCAAGGCCTCCACAAAATGCTGGATTGCGCGACCCGTCTTCAAGCACTTTTGGGACGACAAATAATGAGATACCTTTGCTGCCTTCTGGGCTGCCAGGTATTTTAGCCAGCACTAAATGGATGATATTGTCGACAAGATCATGCTCTCCGCCGGTAATCCAGATTTTTGTTCCACTGATAGCGTAGCTGCCATCAGGGTTCTCTTCAGCTTTTGTGGTGATTAGGCCCAAGTCGGTTCCGCACTGAGGCTCGGTCAAGCACATGGTGCCAGTCCAAATGCCTTGTATAAGCTTTGGTAGGTAGGTTTGCTTTTGTGCTTCTGTACCGTGCTGCTGGAGTAAGTCTATCGCACCATGAGATAAACCTGGGTACATGCCAAACGATAGGTTCGTTGAACAGACCATTTCATCAACAACGTTTTTTAGTAAGTGTGGTAAGCCTTGCCCGCCAAACTCAGGCGCAGACGACAAACCACTCCATCCACCTTGTTGGTAGTGTTCGTAGGCTGCTTTGAAGCCATTTGGAGTTTTCACTGTTTTAGTGTCTGGATCGAATTGGCACTCTTCTCTGTCACCAGATGTATTGATAGGCAGTAACACGCCCTCGGCCAGTTTAGCAGCTTCTTCTATAACTGCTCTTTGCATTTCTTCTGTGGCTTCGGTGAACGCAGGACTTTCGGCTAGTTGGCCGGAGTTTAAGACATCAAACAAGACGAAATTAATATTATCCAATGGTGCTTTGTAATGACTCACAGTTAACCTCTTTATAAGTTCTTTGGTTCGACTCAGAGCCGAACAGTTTTGCGACAGCGAATAAATGATATTCAACAAGGTTTACGTCGTTAAAAACAAATTGGATCAATATGAAAGAAAACTCTGAAGTGGATCCAAATTACAAACTATTGCGTAAGTGAGTTAATAAGAGATTGAAACCGGAACTGCCGGATCGTTGGGGAGATTAGTATGAAATTATTAGTAACGGGTGGAACGGGCTTGATAGGTCGCCGATTTATCGAACGGTATACTCACCACGACTATACCGTTTTGACCAGAGATTTTCGAAGTGCGCAGAAAAAACTACCTCAACACGTTTCCTTAATTGACAGTTTGGAAAACTTTACAAACCTAGATGGGTTTGACGGCGTTATAAATCTAGCCGGTGAGCCTATTATCGACCGTCGTTGGACAGCACAACAGAAACTCAGAATATGTGAAAGCCGATGGGCAATAACTCAGGCCTTGGTTGATCTCATTAACAAGGGAGATAACCCTCCAAATGTTTTTTTATCTGGATCGGCTGTCGGTATATACGGTGATCAGGGCGATACGAAGCTAGATGAGGCCTTTGGGCTTGGGCACTCAGACTTTGCTTCAGAACTGTGCTTTCATTGGGAGCAGTTAGCGCAGATGGCAAACAAAAGAACTCGCTGCGCTACCTTGAGAACGGGTATTGTCTTAGACGGTTCGGGCGGCGCGCTATCAAAAATGATTTTGCCATTTAAGTTGTGCCTTGGAGGGCCGCTGGGAAACGGCAAGCAGTACATGCCCTGGATTCATAATGTTGACGTAACCAGAGCGCTTGAGTATTTATTAGTAAATCAGACGACGCGTGGCGCGGTCAATTTAGTCGCACCTGGTGCCGTAAGAAATAAAGAGTTTTCTATCGCGCTTGCTCGTACATTAAAGAGAATTGCAGTACTTCCTGTTCCGGCATTTATCTTGAAAACCATACTCGGTGAATCATCTATTTTATTGCTTGGAAGTCAGAATGTAGTCCCAAAGAAGCTTCTAGAAAGTGGCTTTCAATTTCAGTATCCTCAGTTAAAGCAAGCCTTGGATGAGATACTTTGACTTTAAATCATGTCATTATGATCTAGTTTTGTGCTTGTCGCGTATACCTTGTAGAACTGTTAAAAATGCATGGCATGTAAGAGGGTGATGGGTATGAAAAAGCATAATGTTATTGTCTCCGACAAGGCTGCTTCTAGCGACGCTATGAAAAGCCGAGGTGAGAAGTCAATTCAAGTAGGTTTGAGTGCCTGTTTGGCGGGTCATGAGGTGCGTTATAATGGCGGTCATACCCAATCTCGTTTATGCCTCAATGTACTTAGTAAGCACTTCGAATTTAAAACCTTCTGCCCAGAAGTTGCTGCTGGGTTTGGAACTCCCAGACCTACCATGAGGCTGACGGGCAACCCGGAATCGCCTCAATTAAATTTTAGCGACGACAATTCTAAAGACTTGACTGATCAGTTAGTGAGTGGTTTTGAGCACAAACTACCAGAAATGGGGAGTTTGGATGGTTATATCCTGATGAGAAACTCGCCTAGTTGCGGCATGGAAAGGGTGAAAGTCTATCAGCCTAATGGTCATGCTCATATGAAGCCAGGGATGGGCGTTTTTGCTCGTGCTTTAAGGGAAAAATATCCGCTAATGCCAATTGAAGAAGAAGGTCGTCTCAATGATGACGTCTTGTATGACAATTTTGTGATGCGCGTTTATGCGTATCATAACTTTCGTAAAGAAGTTTTGGATCAGCCTAGTGTTTTAAAACTAACCAAATTCCATGCGAGCTACAAATACTTATTGATGGCACATAATCAAAAGCAAGCGAAAGCGCTTGGCAGGTTGTTAGCGGGTGACAAGAGCTTAAGTATCGAAATGCTTGCAGGGCGTTATTTTGAGGGTTTTATGCAAACACTCTCTAAACCTGCCAATCGAAGAGGGCATACAAATGCCTTATTACATATTCTAGGGTACTTAAAAAGAAGCGTACCCTCAGTGTCACGCCAGCACATTGAGTCTTCTATTTTGAAGTACAAAGAAGGCATAACTCCTTTGGCAACGCCTTTAACCCTTCTGTCTCACTATTTGAGTCAGTTTGGCTCAGCTTATATAAATGAGCAGAGATACCTACAGCCTTACCCTGAAAACATTCACCCTATCCGTAAGTATTGTCACTAGTGTTTTTATAATGAAGAAATAGTCAATATAGCCTCTAAGTGATTTACCGTTTAGGGACTTGGCTAGTAATGCTTTATTGGCAGAACTTCCATGGAGTAACTATAGTTATCACTCAGGCTTATTTTGGTACAGCCTTAAATAATGCAGTTAACTGTGTTTGATATAATAAACTATAGTGAAAAGTTGGGCGACGATTGGGGAATACATCAGTTCAGGCGGCAAGAGGCTTTGGTTCATCCGAAGACTGGGTTGAAGAAATGCAGTTAATCTTTTGTATGCAAATGCAGTGGCGGCAACATTTGGGAGCTTAGCTGTTTTACTCCTTATTGCGTTTTCTGTGTCCGACTATATTGATTCGTTGATTCGTTGATTCTTGGCACTTGGGTTCTGATGGGCGTAGCTTTAGCCATTTTTAGAGCCTTAGCATTGGTTCTATTTAGGCTTAAGAGAGACAAGTTTGGTATACCTTTTTGGCAATACTCTTACCGCTTACTAAATTTATTGTCTGGAACTTTGATTGGCCTTGGCGCGGTCTGTTTCTTTCCCGTTCTTCCCGCTGAGTATCAAGTAATTATTCTGTCTGCAGTTGTAGGCTTGACCGCGGCAGCGCTAGCGACACATGCGGTTGATAACCCCGCATTTAACTTGTTTATGTTGCCTGCGTGTGGCTTGCCTGCGTTAGCATTTGTTTATTTTGATTACGAATCTCATTACGTCCTAAGTCTGTTATTAGCTTTCTTTATGCTTGTCATGATAAAGACGGGTCGTCAGACACGGGAAACGTTAATAGAAAATTTTAAGCTTACCTATACACTGCAATATCGAGCTAATCATGACCCCTTAGTAGGTCTTTTTAATAGGGGAGAGTTTGAAAGGCAGTACATGACCAGCACCCCCAATAGTCTTCACAGCATAGCGCTTATTTTTATTGATCTAGATAATTTCAAAAAACTAAATGATAGCTATGGTCATCAAAAAGGAGACCAAGCATTAACTGAATTTGCGGAAATAATTCGGGCTCAAACTCGCAAGGATGACGTTAGTGCGCGTCTTGGTGGAGATGAGTTCACAATATTATTGTTTGTTGATCAAATCGCTACGGCAAAAGCGATCGCGTTGAACATAATTGCTGACACGCAGAATATGGGTGTTAATGCTGAACTTGGTGACCTAAAAATCGGCTGTAGTGTCGGCTTAGCATTTACAAGTAATAATAACTTACCTTATTCGAAGCTGATGAGTGCAGCCGATAACGAGTGTTATAGAAGTAAACGCAATGGCAAAAATCAGTTAAGCGTTACTGATATAGATAAACCAACGCAGAGCTAGGTTAAGGGCCTTTCTGGAATCTACTTCTAGCTTGCAAGGTTTGTTAGATATTTCCTTATGTTACCGCAAAATATTAGAGTAATAGCTCTTTCCCTTTTGTCTAAATTTCCTGTAATGTGCCCTCGTTCCTATTACTACAGGCTAGGTTGTAAGTACTCATAAGTGGAAATAGCTTTTGCCTGTACTATGCTTTATGAAAAAAAAGGATGATTGCTATGAGTAAAAAGTTCTGGGGTATTACAGCCTCTATTGTTGGTGCTGCGACGGTATTTCACTTCGCGACCTTACCACCAGCACCGCCGAGTGTGCCGCCTGTTCCAGAAAACATAGCTATTCCAGAGGTGCCCACCTTAACGCCTTACGACTTGCCAACGGGTAACGTTGAGGTTTCTGACGAACCCTATCGAGCGACTTTCCGAAGTGTCGGGATTCCAGACTTAATCGAAAACGATCTAACCACTGGTGTATACAAAGGTACCCCTTACTGGCTGGAAAGAGCTGAGTGGTTTAACGAGAACTATTACAATACTCTGGCAGCACGTAAAGTCTGGCCAGAAGGTAAATCGCCAGATACGCATGAGCGTGGTGACCCAGTAACATGGGCGATAGAGCCTATTGCTCAATATACTCCGCCTCCTTGTGATCAGCCTCAGCCAACCGGCTATGATGCTGAGGGTTGTCGTTATGTCAATGCACTGTTCAAAGATGTTGAAGCAGTTGACCCTGAAAAAGCTCAAGCAATGAGAGATCAAGCCCGTCGTGGCCGTGATGTTTGGTTTAAAGGTACCTTTGGTAATCAGGATGAGAACATCATTCACCAAGCACGACTAACCGGTAAAGAGGGTATGAACTACCCGTGGTTAGATACTCGCACTCGTCCTTATCGTTTCACCAAATGGGGCTTGATCAACGACCCGGATTGTAAGCAAGGTGATGCGTCTTCTAATTGGTATGATATCTGCCAAGACCCTCATTCATCGGGTGTGCTCGGATATCGTAAATACTATCAGGAGCCGATCAAGGATGAGTCTGGCAAAGTGGTTTACGATGCAAGAACTGCAGCCTACGAAGAAAATGAAATCAAAGAAAACAAACGCTTTGCTATCGGACACCCCTGTGTACAGTGTCACGTAGCGTTTGAACCGACAAACCCGCCTAAAGATCCAAATGAGCCTAAGTGGGAAAACCTGAGTGCAACAATTGGTAACCAACACACGCGCCAGCCTATGGCTTTTTTCCAAGGTGTGCCTGAAGACCATTTAGCGAACCAAGCAGTGATGGCAGGACGTTTAGGAACAATTGACACGTCGATTGTAGCGTCTGATTGGAGCCACAACCCGGGTACGCAAAACAATATTATGGACTTCCATAACAAGCGTGTCTTTGAGCATGAAATGAAAGACCCGGTCACGGGTGAAGTTTCAACAGCGCGCACTCGTCACGTACTGAAAGGCGGTGAAGATAGTGTCGGTGAACACCTAGCGCTGATTCGTGTTTATGTGAATATCGGTATGTGTACAGAAGAATGCTGGGTGCCTAACTTTCCGCATCCTGGGCAGCATTTCGGCCAAGGCAATAAGCAAAGCCCAATGCGTATTATGCAATGTGCAAACGAATGTGATGCGTGGAACTATGCCGATGCAAAAATGGATGACCTGGCTGCGTTCTTGATTACTGGCGGCCCGACCTATCTACTAGCATCTCAAGACCTGGATGGCAAAGCAGGTAAGGATTATATCGATTTGGATAAGGTTCCAGAAGGCCGCAAAGTTTTTGCTCGTGAGTGTGCAGGTTGCCACAGCTCGAAAATGGCACCAGAAAACGTACGTGCAGATAAGAATGCTTTGGCCAAGTTCTACGAAGGTCATGTATTTGGTTCGGAAGATTACTGGCAATTAGAGTTCACTGACGCAGAGCGCAATGATCCGGCCTTTATTGCGAAATTTATGCAGAAAGATGAGTCCGGTAAGTTACGTCCTAAGCAGTTCGCCGAGAAAGGTATCTTTGGTCAGGATTGGCTGTCAAACGATGAGTTAGTGCCTTTCGATATCATTGGTACAAACTATTGTCGAGCCATTCATGACAATCATAATGAAGGCCACATCTTTGAAGAGTTCTCATCTGAGACCTACAAGAATAAGCCTTCACCGGGCAGTATTCCTAAGGTGCTTAACCCTGTCGCGCCAATCGTCGGTGGTATGCAGATTGGCGAGAAGAAGATTGAAGGTGGCCCAGGGTACTTGAGAAACTTCTCTCTATTATCGGCTTGGGCAACGGCTCCATTCCTACATAACAATGCGATTGGTGAAGTGACTTTCCTTGAAGACGGTTCACCTGACTACACGGTTAAAGGACGTATCGAACAATTCGAAATGGCCTTCGATGAGTTGATGAAGTCTGACGATCCGCTGGCAGAGAACAGTCGCCCGCAGAAGATCACTAAGTTACAGCATGACCTGAATATTACCTTAAGCGGTCAGCCAGATGGCATTGTCCATTTCCCTAAAGGCACGCCTGCTGCGCATGTACTTTCGTCTAATCCACATGATGCAGTATTCTTGAAGTGCGGTGATTTTGTTGAGAACAAAGGCCACCAGTTTGGTATAGATCTACCTGCAGAAGAAAAACTAGCCCTACGTGAATTCTTGAAACTCATGTAACGTTTGGTACTCATGTTTGTCATGAAAAACGAATGGGGAGGCCTAATTGCTTGAGCTGAGGCAGCTTTGTTATCACAAGGGCTGCTTTAGCTGGGCAATGTTAATAATGAATCTATCTAGAGCAATAAGTGCGTTAGTCCTGTTGTGTATGCTCGCTATTGGCATTACATATTGGTCTATCAATCACGCTGATAATCCGTCTATTTCTGAACTCACTCAATCTCTTGATGGTGTAGAAGAGTCGTCTCTGCATAGTCAGCTGATACCTGATACAGACCTCCCTCCTGAGGGAACCCGTTCTTTGTTCGACCATATAATCGCGCAGAATGATGGCTTGCCTTACCCTTTTACTGAAATGATCAAGCTCTTGCAGAGCCAGCACCCTGAAGGTGAAGCGCCGCTGTCATTGCTGATTCCTGATGGCCGTTCACTGCTAAAAGGCCAAGCTGATCATCATTTACCTCGAATACTGATTGCGCCAGACTTTCAGGAAGAAAACACCCCAGCGGGTTTGGGTATGAATACCCAAGGCCAGCTTTTTGTTGCGCTAGTCGAAGGGGCAAATGAAATAGAGGTGCTTAGCTACAATGAAGGCGCAGGGCGGTTTGAGTTTCAGCTGGTGCAAAATTATTGTGAAGGGTGTGTGCCAAGAATTGTCTATACTCGTCGAGCGATCTGCCTGACCTGCCACCAAGGGGGCGGGCCTATTTTCTCGCAGCGCCCTTGGCAAGAAACCAATGGACAGTTAAGTGTTGCTAAACGTATACAGGCGGCCAGAGGTAACGAGCCTTATTGGGGGGTAGACATTGAACAACCGCTGGCTACGCCTGAGCGTTTTGATGAACTCACTGATGTTGGAAATTTTCATGTAGCTAGCCAGCGCGTATGGCTAGATGCTTGTGGAGTCGAAGGCAATGAGTGTCGACGTGCACTATTGTCACTCGCTCTACGTTACGCAGATCAGCCAGGCTTGTTTGATTCAATGAGTAAAGAGGTGAATACCTTACTCAAGCTCTGGGCGAATACTTATCCCGAGACGGGCATTAAGGTGCCACAATCCGACTTGGCTAATCGAGACCCAAGTGGTGAGTCAAACACCTTTACCGAGTGGCTATACGCAACCCTTACTCCTGATATTAGCTTTGGTGACGGCGCCAAAGACAATGAAGATCTCAATGCGTTTGAAAAGCTACCACCTCTGCCACCAAGGCAGGACCCATTAACGAAGCGGGAGCCAAAACAAACGCTAAGTAAATCGGATATCGATGGTGTCTATGGTATCGCCAGTTTCTTCACTGACTCAGATTTGAAAACACTCAACGCTCACTATAGCTACAAGATAGACGCCATCTTGCAAAGAGTTTCTGACTTACCGGTTGAATTCTTTGAAGCAAAGCCTTTTTCTCGGGTGGCAACTATGAAGGCTTTATTAGCTAAGGATCTTCAGTATTGTTGTTTAGATACATCTGACATGTCTTTGCCACGAGTGAGTAGCGCGCCTAAGTTAGAGATAAACGAATATCAAGAACTTAAGTTGTTTGAGCAGTATTGCTTCACTTGTCATCGAGGTAACCCTGCTAAGCGCCTTGATTTTATGTCAGGTGATAACGAGCAAATTGTGCTTGATAAGATCAAAGATAAAGCAGAAATTCGAGACGTTCTGGACTGGGAGCGTTATCAGAATACTGATAAGGAAAGTACCTTAATGCCGCCAAGAGATTCTGTGCAGTATAAAATGCTTGTCGAGGCTTTGAGTGACGAAGGGAAAGAGGGTGATGAATTACAGCTGATGCGAGACACGGTGCCAAGCTTGTTTAGCTTTTAATCTATACTAATCACTATCGTGGAATAATCGAGAGAATATTATCAATGCACATACTTCAAGTAGCGATGTTGAAAAAGGCCATACAGCTATCGCTCGCCTTGGTTTTGATATTGAATGCCGCAAACATTTACGCGATGCCTGCCTTTGCGCGTCAATACAAGCAGCACTATGGCTATACGCCATCTTGTCACGCTTGCCACAAAGAAGGTGGCGGTACACCTTTAAACTTTTACGGACAGGCCTTTGAAGATCAGGGAAAAAACAAAGCCGCCTTAAGACTGATCGCCGAGCTGGACAGTGATAAAGATGGTATCGCTAACGGTGTTGAAGCGGTCAAAAAATCTAACCCGGGTAATCCGAATTCGCTGCCTTCTAAACCGGGAAATTGGCTTGATTTATCCAGTATTATTCCAAAAGAAGTGCAAACGTTATTTCCTAAGGCTGAAGCTTGGAAACCGCTTGATGCCACCTTAACTGAGAAAGACCTTAAGCGGGCTGAGGCCATGGGTGTAAGGCTTAGCGGTGAAGACGAGAACACGATATACATCCCTGTCGCAAATCGTCGTCCGATAGGGACCAGTCTCATCTTTCCTGTGATATATAAGAATGAAACCTTCTTCTTATTGATGTCGACAGATCGTCACTTGAATATTAGCCAAGTTAAAGCTTTAGAGTCACAGGAACTTCCTTTCGAATTAGGGGCGGAGCTATTTCAAGGTTTTAAGGGCTCAGCACTTCACTCAATACCTAAGCGCGATGGTGATGGGCTGGCGACTGCGATAAACAGTGCAGTTAAACGTGCCGGTGCCTTGGTTTATATTCGCTTGAAGGGGGCTTAAGCATGCAAGGCTTGATAGCTAATAGTTTGTTCAGCATCTTGTTAACCTTAACGGCTTCATTCAGGGCACCCTTCTTAGCACTGTTTACGGTTTGTTTCCTGAGCTTGGGGGCGAGTCCTGCTTTGGCAGAAAATGCAGAATTTGATTTCTTCAGTGATGCGCCTATCGCTGAAGAGGAATTGGTCATTGTGCCACCCGAAAAAACAGCATGGGAAGACATTGGAGCGCCTATCGCGCTTGTGGTCTTTTTCTTCTTTTCTTGCTTCTTAATCAACTGGTTTTTCCCATTCAAGCAAACGGGTATGGAGTTTGATCTTCACAACCTGCCTATCGCGGCGCAGCGGGGTATTGGTGTAGCGGTCATACTTTATGGCATAGCCTTGGTGTTTGGCGCGATGGAGGCGCATTACCAAGTCCACTTGCATGGTGACGCACCCAGCTATTTTCAGCAAATGGGTGAAGGCAAGCTGATTGCTTTCACGCATGCCCACCTATTTGGCTTCACAACCAGCTTCTTTATCATCGGTATACCTTTCTCTATGCACTTCAGTCGCCTTAAGGTCTATCAATGGATATTTCCGGTTGGGTTGATTGCCTCGTTAACAGACATCATCTCCTGGTGGGGAATGAAGTATATCTCCGGTAACTTCGAGTACATTACCTGGGCCTGTGGTCTCATCTTTAGTGTGTGCTTTATGTGGATGCTTATCGGCCTGGTAAGAGTGCTATTCTTCCCGAAAGTAAAATGGTTCCCTGATTTTATCAACGAAGATAATCAGCGCCGTTTTAAGGAAGAGCATCCTCCTGAATAGAATCAATTTGCTCACAAGCTATTATCATTATGCAATGCAGTCGAATAAGGACTTAACGCTATGAACGACTTTTTTGGAAAGCTATTAAACTATGTTTGGATGTTTTGTCTAAAACTCACAGCCAGCCTACCGTTGATTAAAGAACCTAAGTTATTCGAGGGAGAAAACTCTTCACTTGATTTGATCGATTACATGGCGAGCCAGAAGCATAAAAGCGTACTGATTGTAACGGGTGCTGGGCTAATTCGAAGAGGGCAGGTGCAGCCGATTATTGATCGTTTTGCCGAACTTAATATTAGTGTGACTATTTTTGACCGTGTAGAACCCGACCCGACGTTCAGTATCACGAATGAAGCATTGAATCTGCTAAATGAAAACAATTGCCAAAGCGTGCTAGCGATCGGCGGTGGTTCTGCGATGGACCTTGCTAAAGTCATTGCCTTGAGTGCTTCCAATAAGAAAAAACCAGAAAAACTTACCGGTTATTTCAAAGCACTTAAGAAACCTTTGCCGTTTTACGCTATCCCAACAACAGCTGGCACAGGCTCAGAAGTGACGGTTATATCCGTCATATCTGATAATCAGACTAAAAGTAAAAGCTTCGTTATTGACCCTCGTACAGCCAGCTTAGCCACCGCACTTGATCCAGTATTTATGATTACGATACCGCCTGCGTTGACGGCAGCGACAGGAATGGACGCCTTAACCCATGCTATTGAAGCGTATGTCGGAAGAAATGGTAGTGCTTACACAGACGAGCAAGCCCTCGCAGCTATTCGTTTAATATTCAAAAACCTGCCTATTGCTTTTAAGGATGGAAGTAATATTGAGGCACGAAGTGCGCTGGCATTAGCTTCTTACAAAGCAGGACTAGCGTTTACGAAAGCATCACTGGGCTACGTACATGCTATTTCTCATCAATTGGGTGCGAAGTATGGTGTTGCCCACGGCTTGGGTAATGCAATTGTATTACCGCATGTGATTCAATATTCAGCGCCTTCAATTGAAGTCAAGCTGGCAACGATTGCACAAGAAGTTGGCATCGTGCAACAAGGAGACGACACAAAACAATCAGCAAAGAGAGTGGTAGAGTATCTTTTTGCGTTTAATAAAGCGGTCGATATCCCGGAAACGATTGCTGAGCTTCAAGAAGAAGACTTTCCTTCCATCGTTAAAGATGCCATGAGCGAAGCCTATTTCAATTATCCTGTTCCCAAATTTATGCCAGAACAAGATTGCAATACACTCTTACAGCAACTATTACCAAATACTGTAGCTTGAGGGTGAATTTTTTAGTCCACTTAGACTTGATCCTGACGCTTACTGCTTCGGTCTTTGCATTTGTCATTACTGCATAGACTTTCTTTAAGGAGCCGCAATGAAGAGTCAGGATTGGGTGGGGTGCCAATAGCAATACCGACATATGGGGTATAACCTAGTTCTCATAAATCACTAATACCCCCCAAATGGGCGGGTTAATAAAATACATACTCGCCGTATTATTTTTCCTATTCGTTCTATGACTCACAAAGTAATTAAATACTCCAGGCGGATGGATAGTGAAAATAATAAGATCTCGTAATGCTAAGATGATTGCTGGCGTCTCTGTACTCGCTGGAGTTGGCTTTGTCGCTCTTCAAAGTGAACCAGTACAGGAAACGTCAAAGCTTGGCACCCCCAAGAAAATTCAGGAAATAACCATTGGTGTTGAAGCTCAGTCTTTGGCAGAGACTGCGAACATGTCTCCCGATGACGCGCCTTTAGCTATTGAAGACAGGAATGATCCTTTTGAGGGGCGAGAGGTCAAATATCGCTTCCAGCAAATAGCGTCTCATTTTGCTCAGGAGATTAAATACCCTACTTTTTCGCGCCCGATTCATCAGCAACAGGACTTGGTTGAGTATTTACCCAATCGGGCCGTACAGTCTAGTCGACCGATCAATCTTGATGACGTTGATGGAGAGATACAAGAGGTAGGGCCTCGTATTGCTCTCAAGACCTCTAAGTTTAACTATTACCCTGGCGAACCTGTTGTCGCCGTCGCAGATGTGACAGGCATACAAGCTCGTAACTCTGTGCATGTCACGGGGCTAGTTCGAGTTGGTGGACAGATTGTCGCGAAAAACCAAGGTGTTATTCGCTCAGATGACGGTTCTAATCATGCTCACCAGCAATACAGCTTGCATTTTGATGACCTCAGCAATATTCCTGTGAGCGATCAGGGAGACATGGATGTTGTTGCCGAGTTTACGATTGATGGAAATACCTATGCGATTACCTCATTAATAAGGTACCCCAAGACGGTTGCGTCTATAGAGGGGCTTGGTGAGGTCGAGGTTGAAGGAGAATACCTCAAGATTCCAATGCAGGTGACGACCTCTGCTCCCGGCTTGCATGCCATTAAAGCAAATCTTTATGCTGCTGATTTAGGCACACCTCTTGTGCACCTGAATACGGTTGAAGAGCTCAACTCAGAGAGCGGTGTGCTCTTACTGAAAGCACACATCGCAGCACTTAAAAATATGGGCCATGAAGGGCCTTATGAACTCAGGGATCTTTCGTTTACCAGGGGGGCGTCTGCACCAAAATATACCGTGGAGCAAGGGCTGGTCGGCGCGTCTACATATCCTGTTGCCGGTTTCTCTTTTAGCGAATATGACGACGTTCCATACATCGACGAGAGCGCGCAATCACGTTTGGATTTCTTAAATCAACTAGGGAGTACTCACTAAGGCTAGCAACTTTCTGTAGCAGACAAGCTCTTAAATCACTACTCAACACATAATTAAGCTCTTAAAAATAAAGATAAAAGGACAGGAGAATTATCATGAAGATACTCAAGTATATCGTCGCTTTATGCATGGCGGCGTCTAGCCTTTCTAGCTTCGCAGGTCAAATTGCGGGTAAGAATATTTTACTCATCCAAGGGTATTGGCCCACGCATATTGCCGCTGATCCAGGTGACAACGGTAAGGAAGATGGCTATCGATATTGGGGGACGTCTGAACTATACAACGGCGGTAACGGTATTGTTCGGCATGGAGATGGATCGATCAATCAGACGGCAGACCCACATGCTAGAATTCTTTACTATGATTCAGGTAAACACCTAACTGGACCAGGTAATAATGGTGAGCTTGTTGCCAATCAGTTGCAAGAAATCTTCGCAGACACACCTAACTTTTGTGTTGATGGTTGTGTGTTGGTATTGCACTCAACGGGCGATATCGTAATGCGTTATGTTATGGATCCTCAAAATGCTTCACTGTTGGGTGATTATGCCAATAACTTAAACATTGACGCGGTCATCGCCATGGCGGGTGCCGGTGGTGGTACTGACCTGGCGAACATAGGTGTTGACCTGTTTAATGGTATCAACTACGGCTCTACTATTGCTAATGCTATTTCCGATTGGATTGGTGCAGATATTACATTGCCCAGCACGCGAATTGGTATGACGTATGAATTGCAGCCTGAAATTGCTCGAGGCTTAGCCGCGTCTGGTACGTCTAATTCGATCCCTAACTTGCGTATTGCAGGTACGGGTGATGAGCTTTTTGGTCTCGTTACGCACCCGCTGATTACAGGCGGCGATGACAGTGTTGTACCTCTGCATAGTGCATGTGGCTCTAACAGGGAAGAGTCCATTGATTCATGTGTGTCTGATCTAGCTGTAGATGGACGTGTGAAGTATGTCTCGAAGCACCCGTCTGGTTACTACGATTATTACTACCCCATCATTATGAGTGAGAACACACCTCACAATAATATGCCGCAATCCATTAATATCTGGTCTTTCCAAAACCTATTGGTACTTCCATGGTTTGTTGACGGTCACCCAATGACCTTCGCATTGAGCAATGCAAATCAATACGAAAACAGTGGTAATGCCTCAATCGATGTGGATGTAGAGTATCACCATCACTGGTCATGGTTTAAGAAATATCGGTATATCACCAATGCTTCAAGAAAAAGTATGTCTGAAGTGATACTGGACTCATTTGAGTAGTAGAGTCTGAAATACTTAGTCATGTAAAAAACTAGCATAAGGCTGAATAGAAAATCCGATGATGGCAACATTGTCGGATTTTTTTATGGGCTTTCGTTAAGGCTTAATCAATATTTTTGTGGCCCAGGCTTTAAGGCAATGCGTATATACCTGTTTGTTACCGTTAATAATAAAAAAGGTGTCAGGTCTTTTTTTTCACTGTATTGTTAATGCTCACAAGGTATGAGTATTAACAATGTTAAATATGGATTTTTCGGAAAAGCTGGCTCTCGATACAGCGAAAATGGAATGGGATAAAAGCCCTGCTGCCGGTGTTTGGCGTAAACCTTTGGAGCGAGAAGCTAAGGAATCGGGGCATACCACGAGCATTGTAATGTATGAGCCTGGCTCGTCTTTCTCTGAGCACTTTCACCCAATGGGTGAAGAGATTTTTGTATTGGAGGGCGTATTCTCAGATGAAACAGGAGACTTTGGCGCTGGAACCTATATACGTAATCCGCCTGGAAGCAACCATGCCCCGTTTAGTAAGCAAGGCTGTGTTATCTTGGTCAAGCTGAACCAGTTTTCACTCGAGGATAAAGAACAGGTACGCATCGATACTACTTCTACCTCTTGGCTGCCAGGAATCGGCAGGCTGCAGGTTATGCCTTTGCACGATTTTGAGCATGAGCATGTCGCACTGGTGAAGTGGCCGAGTAATGAGCGTTTTCAGTCTCACCGTCATTTTGGAGGGGAGGAAATTTTTGTCCTATCGGGAAAGTTTTGTGATGAGCATGGCATCTATCCTAAAGGAAGCTGGATACGTAGCCCTCACATGAGTCAGCATCACCCCTTCGTTGAAGAGGAGACGGTCATTTTGGTGAAAACTGGGCACTTACCCGTGCCAATTAACCCTTAGATAATTAAGAGGCGAAAGTATCTCTACACACTAAAACGCTTTTAGTCAGCTCTGCTTAAGTGAGCAAAGTGGAATCTTAGGTGATCTTCTATGAAGCTTTGAATAAAAAAGTAACTATGGTCGTAGCCTTTTTGCATTCTGAGTTCTAGATTCGCGCCGACAGATTTGGCGGATTCTACAAGATTTTCGGGTTTTAGTTGTTCCAGCAGAAAATTATCCTCATCACCTTGATCCACTAATATCGGTAACGCACATCCATGTTCTTTTAACAGCTCGCAACTATCGTATTGTTTCCATGTATTCTGATCCGTGCCAAGGTAAGCGAGAAATGCTTTTTGTCCCCATGGGCAATTGATTGGATTGCTAATAGGGCTGAAGGCAGAGACTGACCGATAAGCTTCTTGATTCTTCAGGGCAATAGTTAAAGCGCCATGCCCGCCCATACTATGCCCGAAAATAGATTTTACACTGGAGGCAGGGAAGTGGCGTTCAACAAGTTTCGGTAGTTCTGTTGCGATGTAATCGTACATTCGATAGTGGGAAGACCAGGGTGGTTGTGTAGCATTTAGATAGAAGCCAGCCCCTAAGCCTAGGTCATAAGAGCCTTCGGGGTCATCGGCAACATCTTCACCACGAGGGCTTGTGTCGGGTGCGATGATAATGAGTCCGAGTTCTTCTGCCAGACGAAAAACACCCGCTTTATGCATGAAGTTTTCATCTGTGCAGGTGAGGCCGGATAACCAGTACATTGCAGGGAGAGGGCTTCCAGTTGATGCCTTTGAAGGTATAAATACCGAAAACCGCATATCACAACCCAAAACATCCGATGTATGTGTGAACTGCTGATAGCAGCCACCAAAGACTCTTGCTTGATTTATTTGTTTTAGTGTCATGTAGCGGTCGCTTAATATTGTTATCTAATAAAATGTCTTAGTAATGAATGACGCTGCGAATACTCTTGCCTTCATGCATGAGATCAAAGGCATTATTAATCTCTTCGAGCGGCATAGTATGCGTAATGAATTCCTGTAAACCGAACTCTCCAGCCAAATACTGTTCAACGATACCTGGCAGTTCAGATCGACCTTTTACGCCGCCAAAGGCAGTTCCGCGCCAAACTCGTCCGGTGACTAACTGAAAGGGTCTTGTTGAAATCTCTTGACCTGCACCCGCAACGCCGATGATCACGGATTCTCCCCAGCCTTTATGGCAGCACTCTAGTGCCTGTCGCATGACATTAACGTTACCAATGCACTCAAATGAATAATCCACGCCTCCATCGGTCATTTCAACAATGACCTCTTGAATAGGCTTGTCAAAATTCTGAGGATTAATACAATCGCTTGCACCTAACTGCTTGGCGAGTTCAAACTTACTTTCGTTGATATCGATGCCGATAATACGACTAGCGCCTGCCATACGGGCACCGATAATAGCGGATAAACCAATACCGCCCAAGCCAAAGATGGCAACGGTATCACCTTGCTGTACTTTAGCTGTGTTCAAGACAGCACCCATTCCTGTTGTTACACCACAACCTAGCAGGCAGACTTCTTCAAGGGGAGCATCTTTGTTTACTTTCGCCAAGGAAATCTCTGGTAAAACGGTATACTCAGAAAAAGTGGAACAGCCCATATAGTGATAGATTGGTTCACCATTCTTATAAAAACGAGTAGTGCCGTCTGGCATCAACCCTTTACCTTGGGTTTCCCGTACGGCCTGGCATAAGTTTGTTTTCCCCGACATGCAAAATTTACATTCACCACACTCAGCTGTGTAAAGCGGGATTACGTGGTCGCCGACTTCGACGCTTGTAACGCCTTCACCGACCATTTCGACAATACCACCACCTTCATGACCAAGGATTGATGGGAAAATTCCCTCTGGGTCTTCACCTGACAAGGTGAAGGCATCAGTATGACAGACCCCGGTTGCAACGATCTTTACCAAGACCTCGCCCGCTTTCGGGTACATAACATCGACTTCTTCGATCTTCAGGGGTGTGTTAGGGCCCCAAGCAACGGCGGCTTTAGATTTAATAAACTGGTCAGTCACAAGGTTTCTCCGGGGGGAAAGATGAAATTCACAATCAGATTAGCTACAAGCCTATATCGGCCGAAGCGTGTTCCAATCTTGACATATTCCTAAACTTTTTCCAGCGCTTTTGTTTTAGGTTGGTGGCTTAATGATCCGCACCAGTTAAAGCGGACGCCCTGTTAAGGTGATCATTGTGGCGACTTCTTTCGCAAGGCAAATGCTCGTTTTAATGTACCTTGGTTAAACCCCTCAATACTCAACTTTTGCAAATATGTTAAGAAATAGATCTGAGACCTTTTTTGTTGATTTGCACCCAAAACTGACCCATTAAACCCAAATATTTGCATCGAATTTTGACCCACGTATAAACCTATCCCTGCTTCAACAAAGGCAGGAGAAAAAGGAGTGATAGACGTGGCTCTATTGAATCAACGGGGTCAGACTCGATTGAACTTCTGTTAAAGAAAATGATTTAGTTATGGATGCTACTTTCTACAAGCGAAAAAAAAGACCAGTTAGATAACTAACTAGTCTTTTTAATGTGGTAGCGGGGGCCGGATTTGAACCGACGACCTTCGGGTTATGAGCCCGACGAGCTACCAGGCTGCTCCACCCCGCATCAATCTCGTCTTGATCAAGGTTTGTTGCCTCAATCAATGTGCGCGTATACTATCCATCGATGTGCTTCCCGTCAAGCCTAATTCCATCTTATTTAATAAAAACGGATTTTTATGTGTTAATTAATGCGGGTGGCGGGTGAATTCACTGTCTGGTGATGATCTGAGTCCAATTGCCGCGATAAAATTGCGTTATGCTTCTACAGAGGAAGCGATTTAAACTACAATATACAGATGTCTTAGTTATACCTATCCCAAGCCGGAGATTCTTGGATGCCCTCAGTTGATGACCTCGTTGCGACCGCGAGGCGTAACGAAATAATCGCTCGTAACCTCTTCGATATAGAAGTTGCGATTATGAACATTACTCGTTGTTCGGACTTCTTTATGGCGCTGGTGTCGCTGGTGCAGGAAAAGTTCGAAATCGAGCATGTGTGGACGGTTTTGACGGAAACGCCTTCTAACGCTCATCTGATTGATACTTTGCGCGAAGCTGAGCGTAAAGCTGATAAAGAAGCGCCTGTCATTCTGCGCACAGTGAGTATGGTGGATTTTCTAGGAGCGACTCAGAGTGTCCGAGAGCCAATTTTGGTTAGTCGTGACATCAAGCGCTATCACTCGCTCATGCCTATTGAAGTGAAACGCAATGCCGAGCCTCACGGTGTTCGTTCGCTGGCTGTATTGCCTATTGTGATTGATAGCAAGGTTGTAGGGGCTTTGATGCTGGGTTCAAACTCCGCCGAGCGCTATAGCCCGAGCAAAGATAGCTTCTTTCTGAAGCAGTTGTCTGTAAAAGTCTCTTTCTCGCTAGCGGGTGTATGGGCAAGAGAAAGGATTAGCTTTTTGGCAACGCGAGATCCGCTTACTTTATTACGTAATCGTAGAGAGTTAGAGGAAACGCTTGATCAAGAGTTAAGTCGTCATGCGCGCCAGAAAGAAGATTTGGCGGTCATGTTTATCGATTGTGATGATTTCAAGATAGTCAACGATACCTGCGGTCATGACTGTGGTGATAGTTATCTCAAGCATGTTGCACATCATCTGAATGAGTTAACACGAAAGAGTGATTTGGCATTCCGCTTTGCTGGTGATGAGTTTGTCGTGTTGCTGCCTCATCAGCGCCAAGAAGGCGCTGATATTATTGCAGGGCGTATTCGCGAGCATCTCTTGAATACGCCTCTCAGAGTCGA
>NZ_LWFE01001001.1:0-5510 GCF_001635675.1 Oleiphilus sp. HI0061
GAAAGTGATCAGATTAAGATATCTTGGTTAGGGTATTTTCATCGGTATGTTCGAAGCCACTCTCACCATAGATATCAACCACAGTTGTTTGCTGATAATGCAAGCGATCCCCCTCCACTTCCAATGTTTGACTGAAGGACTTGGTATTTGCTTTTTCCCTCATAAACGCCGCTTCAGTAATGCCCCAGGTATCGCTGCCATTTTCTGCTTCAACAAAAATAATCATCTTATTATTGATGTATTCAACTGTACCGCCAGCGAGCAGAGAGACACGACGAGGAATCGTAAAGCCATTACAAATGGTTTGGCTCTCAGCATCCCAAGTCCAGTAGCCTAGCTGATGATGAATTAGCTTGTCATCGCGCTTGCGACGAACTATTTGTTCGTACTGAACAATGCCCAAGTCTTGCTCTTCAGCATTACTCACATCACCCACGAGTTTGAATTCCAAGGTTTCATAGAAGGCGTTTTCTTCAACACCGTCGGGCTCCGGTGCAATGTCCATCCCTGTTTCACCTTGCCACTTTCCCAGCAACAGCGCTAAGGGCCCTACAAGCTTGGCATCTAAAACTTTGTTATCAATTGCTTTGAATTCTGACATAGCTACCTCGAATCTATTTTTCTATTAATAGGATAATGCTTTTTTCATTGTCGTTTTTAAAGCGCTTTAGAGAAATTTTAGTGCTGCCAAGCTAAATAAAGACTCTGAAATTGATTTAGATCTAAGCCATCTCTACTTCTCAGGGTTCTGAGCGCTTTATGCTTAAATATCAGTAAGACTAATAATTTACGTTTCATATCTTGCGTAATTTATTAGAATAGGATCTATAGTAAAAAGATAGCCTTATTTAATTTCTTAATTTAATGGATTCTTGCGTCATGAAAATCATCAAAAAATCTTCCAAACTTGATAATGTGTGTTACGACATTCGAGGGGAAGTCGCGCGAGAAGCCAAGCGTTTAGAAGAAGAAGGCCATCGAATCCTAAAGCTTAACATTGGCAACCCTGCGCCCTTTGAGTTCGACGTACCTGAAGAAATACAAACCGACGTCATTCGTAACTTGCCTAACGCTCAAGGCTATAGTGATTCAAAGGGCTTATACTCTGCACGTAAAGCCGTTATGCAGCATTATCAGTCAAAAAACATTCTCAATGTTGACATAGAAGATATCTATTTAGGCAACGGCGCAAGTGAGCTCATTGTTATGTCTATGCAGGCTCTGCTAAATGACGGCGATGAAGTGTTAATCCCCTCACCTGACTACCCTCTATGGACGGCTGCTGTAACGCTAAGTGGCGGTAAGCCTGTGCATTATCTATGTGATGAGGAGTCTAGCTGGTACCCAAGCGTCGAGGACATTCGCAGTAAAATTAACGACAATACCAAAGCAATTGTCGTCATTAACCCGAACAACCCGACCGGCTCGGTTTACCCTGAAAGCTTACTGAAAGAGTTGGTCGACCTTGCTCGAGAGTTTAAGCTGATGCTATTAGCTGACGAGATCTACGACAAAATTCTATATGACGGCGCAACTCACACACCCCTTGCGTCGCTGTCTTCAGATGTCCTTACATTGACCTACAATGGCCTATCTAAGACCCATCGTGCAGCCGGTTACCGGTCTGGCTGGATGATGATTACCGGTCCTAAGCATTATGCTGAAGATTTCATCGACGGCATCGATATGCTCGCGTCAATGCGACTTTGCTGTAATGTACCCGCTCAATACGCGATTCAAACCGCTTTGGGCGGTTATCAAAGTATCAATGACCTAATCGTTCCGGGCGGACGCTTATGGGAGCAGCGTGAGCTTGCCTGGAAAATGCTCAATGATATTAAGGGCGTTTCATGCGTCAAGCCTGATGGCGCGCTTTACCTCTTTGTTAAACTAGACCCTGAGATTTACCCGATCGTAAACGACGAAAAATTGGTCTTGGACTTGCTCAAACAGCAGCGTATTCTTATCGTTCACGGAACAGGCTTTAACCTCAGTGATACTCAGCACTTCCGATTCGTATTCCTTCCACGGGTAGACGTTCTGGAAGATGCAATTCAGCGTTTTGAATTGTTCCTAAAAACTTACGAACAATTACCTGAAGAGAACTAGGGTCAGCCATTTAAATGTTCAGCATCCATATTGAAGAGTTTTTTCTCGATTGCACCAAAATTCTGAAGCAACTGTATATGAGTTTCCCGATGAAGAGCAACGTCTTCGTCGAGGATATCTCAGGCCCAGACCAAGCTGATGAGTACGGTTTACATAGCGATCGTTTTCAAAGTTGTTTTGGCGCTATGCTTTGGCTCGAGCAAGAGCGCTTCATTAAGTTTGAAAGCACTCTTAAGCAAGAAGCTATTGATCAGGCGACCCTAACTTCAAAGGGTCTTAAGCTGATGTCCAGCATCTGCCACGACCAGCAAATTAATGTCTTAACTGAGCAAATTCATCCAATCATTGAAGGCCTGAAGGGCTTGCCGAATATCGATACACTCAATCATATTATGAAGCATGGCACCTCAAGCCAGCTCGCGATAGCCATGCAACATCTGATTCACAAATACTCTGATAACTAACAGACCACAACCCTTTCCGCACACAACGATCTAGCGCTGTCAAAAGCCCCGCCTGAAGCTGGCACTGAGGGGTAATAACATCAGGGTCGTGCCCCTAATTCCTTTTATATTTTTAAGACAAATAACTAATCTCGTACATAAGTGCATCATCATAGCCACATATTATTTTATGAAAGCCAGATAACTGCTTATCAAGTTCGTCACAACCGCTATCAACATGCAAAGCCCGACCATTAAGGGCTCTAATTTTTTCTTGAGTCGAAATAAACTGAAGGTTACCGAGACCGGCCTGCCGAAGAACTCGTGGACTAATTTGTTGATTACCACGCCCTAAAACAATCCCCTGCCCACCTATAACAGAGAGAATCACCTTTACCCTGGGATATTGTTGCAGCAATTCAAATAGCTGAGCCTCATGAACGTCATTCGCGATAAGCGTGACATTTACACCATCAAAGAAACACACATCAACACCCAGCAATGTTGGCTGCTCCAAACCGATCATTTCCTTCAAGTGCTGTAAGGTGCCGCCTGAGCCGAGGACATACAAAGTATCATCTTCTAATTCTTCACTCATAAATGAGCAAAGCTCTTCAAGCATCAACTCATCATCCAGCATGCCCGAACATTTAACCGACTGAACCAGAAGCTGATCGTCCGGTATCAGCATTTCACCAAAATGCTGAGTCTTAACCAGCCCCTTGGCAAAAGCATCCTCATCAATATCTCTCACGTCTGCCATACGGGCTGACACTAAACGATGACTCGCCATACTTTCTACCACCGAAACCACCGCCTTAGGTGTTACCGCAAATACGCCAGAATGCATCTTTACACCTGCCGGAATCCCTAAAGCGCACTGCTGATCACCAATCACCGTGTAGATATCACGCGCAGTACCATCACCGCCGACAAACAACAGGATATCTATTGAGCGTTTCATAATCTCGGCTGCGGCTGCACGCGTATCGTCAGCTCGAGTTAATTCAGGAGGCTGGAACAAAACCTCGATATCAAAGACATCTGCAAACTCTGAACAGATATCTCCGCCCATCTGTCCACCTGCACACAAAAATGATACTGAAGCCAATCTACCCTGCAAAACTAAATCTTTCAGACCGACTAAAACCGCTCTTAGCCTATCGGCCGCCTTGGCCTCTACGCCTCTGGAAATCGCTATTTCTGTGGTAGATGCTGCATCACTACCTTTAAGCGCAGCCGGCCCACCCATTCCAGCTAGAGGGTTAAGCACCAAACCAAAAGTAAAACTTGCTTGGCTCATTGCCTTATCTTCGTTCATTTTCGTAAATGTAGCTGGAAAGTGTTAACACATGCTCATCAGTCAGGTTCACAAACTGAATACCGACAATATAGCGACCTTCCTCACCAACTTCTTCATCGGTATTTAGCTCTATATTGCGGATAATACTCGGAAGGCAAATTCTCTTAGTCACACCGCTCGCACTCAGCTCAAAAGACACCAAAAGCTCATGCCCCTTTTCACCCAATGACTGGGGAGAAGACATTCTTGCACCAGTTTTGCTTAAGTTATCAATATAAGCAGGTTTAGGCCATTCACCAAAAATATCGAAGTCGCTATCTATTTCAGCCTCAATATTTGTCGTGACACGTTCAGAGTTACGAATCTGGAGCGCGGTAATTTCTTCAGGATAAACCAAGTGATAATAGCTATAAGGCTGAATTGAACGATAGGCGACACGAGTTTCAAAAGCACAGACTTGCTTACCCACCAAAAGCCGAACGGCCACTGTACTGTCTTTGTCCAGAAGCACTTCTTTACCTTCTCTCAAGGGAGAAGAAATTAATATGCTACGATTTTCAACAAAACCAATTAGGTTTACCTGATACTTACGTGCAGGAGAAATTGTTTCTAAAGTGACGGCCGCCCCAATTGATAAACCTAAGTTCGCAAAAGACGCAACTGGACTATCTTGGGAATCATCAAGCTTCTCAGCCACACTTAACCTCTTATTATCATTATTAAGGTATCAATTTTAGGACTTAACATTAAAACCTAAAGACTTAAACTTACTTAGCAATTCTGAGTTAACTTTCTTCAATTGAATCTTTACACCTGAAAACTCGCGCCGGCAGCGGTAGTTCTTTCGGAAGCGGTCAAAGGCCTGCCATCGCTCTTCATCAGGTAAGCGTAAGCTGGCTTGCAGTAAACTATGGTCATGACGCACATCAAAGCAGGCTCGAATTGCAGTATGAATAGACCAATCAACATCTGCATTTGAAGTAAAGGCCATTTTAGACAAAGGCGGCTCTTCTAAGAATTGCCCAGAAGAGTGGCGAGATGGTAAACCTAAAAACTGGCATAAGGCCCGGTAAACCATTTCAGTCCCCAAGACCTTACCGTCAAAACTATAGCCGGCAATATGCGGCGTACCAATAAAGACTTTGCGAGCCAATTCGACATTAAGCTCAGGCTCTCTCTCCCACACGTCAAGGATAGCGGTAAACTGTGGCTGATGATCTAGGAAGTCATTCAGGTCATCATTATCGATAACCGGCCCCCGACTCGAATTAATCAGAATTTGCTCTGGCTGCAAGCTTTCAAGCACCTGCTTATCGATCATATGGTAGGTTGGATGCGTACCTTCTTTACTTAAGGGCACATGAAGTGATATCAGGTCGCAGCGCATCACTTCTTCAAATGATACAAGTGAATCATCATCCAAAAACGGGTCACAGGCTTTAAACTTGATTCCCAGCTTCTCCAAGCGCGCAGCAAGTAAGCTACCAACATTGCCATAACCCACAATACCGACTGTTACCGAGCCTAAATCGAGCGAATGAGTTTCGGTTAGAATTGATAAGCAACTTAAAACATACTCAACAACAGAGTTAGCATTACAGCCAGGCGCATTACAGTAGCGAATGCCCTGCTGATCAAGGTAATCAGTATCAATA
>NZ_LWFE01001002.1:0-13305 GCF_001635675.1 Oleiphilus sp. HI0061
TGTTTAGTTCTTTGTTATATGTGGGTTACAAACACTGTTTTCTCACCATCTGAATATAAGTTAAGGCATACTCACTTTTCCTTATTATTAATCTTCATGATTATTTCCTTGCAGTTGTTGTCAGCGAATCAGAAGTCGGCAAAACTGATCTTAGGTACAGTAATGTTTGCTAATGTGGTCACTTTGGTTCTGACAATTAAGGCTTTGATGGTTGATCATTCAATTGCGCGATTGATTTCAGAAAGCAACGATGTTAGCAGAATGCTTGCCGCGCAGGGACTTGGTGGATATGGGGTCGTATATGCAAACGTAGTCATGTTACCCGTGTTTGTTGCTTTATATCGGGTTCTAAGTAATCAAGAAACTAAGCATCATATTCTCATATTCCTTACTATCCTTAACTTCTTTTTATGCGTCGCTTTTTTAATTAAGTCTCAATATACGATAGCAAACGTTATAGCCTTTACTGGTTTGATTGTCATATTAATTCGTAGGAGCCTTATAATTTTTTCTTTAATGCTCCTAGGTGGAGTTGCCTTTCTAGCTTCCACTTCTTTTCTTTCTGATTTAGAGGTTCTTTTAAATTTTCTCGACGGTACAAGATATAAGGAAAAGTTATTGGATATTATTGCTGCTTCCTCAGGCAGTCATGAATCTGATGGCGCAGTAGGCAGTCGTAGTGATGCATATGTAATGAGTGTTAATACGTTCAAGGAGAATTTCTTATTTGGTATACTAGCCTTTGGAAAAGGAATTGGTCATCATTCTGATATCGTAGATAAATTTGCACAATGGGGAGTGTTCTTGGGTGGTGCAGTTGTGTATCTCTTATGTTATTACCCTCTGTACTTAAAGCGAAAAATGAAAAATTCTATTTCAATAGAATTAGGCGTGGTTCTGTTCGCTATGATTGCTATTGGAATGTTGAATACTATTACTATGGAAGTGAGTGTGCCTCTGGTTATGTTGTCTTGTGTATATGTTATATATCGCTCTCAGGCGCTACAGGAGGTAAAATGATTGTTCGTTTATGCTCTCGTTCGTTAAGGGCTATTCAGTTTTTGTTATCTACCCTTTTCGCTTATTTTCAGGTTATTTCATTTGTATTTAGGAATCTATTGTTTGGCTTTAAAGTTGCTTCAGCATACTCTGAGTCGCTCAGTTCTAGAGCGTTGGTCATAGTTTTGAGGTTATACGGTGCTAACATAGGAAAAAACTGTGATATTCAGCCAGGTATTACTTTTCATAATTGCAAAAACTTCAATAACCTGACAATAGGAAAAAATTGCCATATTGGAAAAAACTGCTTTTTCGACTTACGTGAGTCTATAACAATCGAAGACAATGTCGTCATATCAATGTTCAGTAAGTTCGTTACTCATATTGACATGACCAAAAGTTCATTGACTGAAGAGTTTCCAGCATCTTGTGCGCCAATCAGGATTGGGACAGATAGTTATTTAGGAATCAGTTCAACTGTACTTATGGGTGTTGAACTAGGTTCGAAGGTTTTAGTTGGTGCAAATAGTTTGGTCAATGTTTCGGTTCCCAGTAATTCCCGTGTTGCTGGGACTCCTTGCAAGGCTATTCTTAGTAAGAATACAAATGAGTCATTATGAAATTCAGTCTATTTTTATGTGCTCTTTGTTTACCAAGCCATTTTGTCCCTCTTAGGAATTAAATTTCATGTTATACCGAGCTGATATAGACGGCTTGAGAGCCTTGTCTGTACTTCTAGTTATTTTCTATCACGCGGATATGACACTTTTCTCTGGCGGTTTTGTTGGCGTCGATGTTTTCTTTGTTATTAGTGGTTTCTTGATAACTACTTTTGTATATGAAGAAGTTAAGAGTGGTAAATTTACCTATATTGGTTTTTACAAACGCCGCATAGCTAGACTGTTTCCTGCAGTGATAGTTTGATTATAATAGGGCCTCATCTTGAAGTTGGGGGAACCGGGAGTCTATCACCGACTATTTTCCTTGATAAAGACGAGTACAAGGAAAGCCTAAAGTTGTTAGTTTTGTTGAATAATGAGTATTTGAAGGCAGCAAATGAATATTTTAAATTGGAGTTTAGTAAAGGCGACGTACCAGTCATCTATCCGACTAAAATATGGAGTAGTAACGGAGGTATAACTCTGCATGATAGCAACTGGTCGTTTTTCAAAGATGCACATCACGTATCAAGAAGCAGTACCAACTATATTACGGCACGCTTGAGGCGAGAATTAGGTGTAATGCCCGCGCAGAATAGTCAATAATATGTAGTATTTATTTTGAGTCGAATAGCGAACTTAGGTTCTATTTACATGAGTAACTTAATATCAATCATGCCATGAAATAGTGGTTGATAGAACAGAATATTGATTGATCAAACTGTTTTAAAAACTTTCTAGCACCGCAGTAGTTTTGGCAGTTAGGAAGTTAACGTCGAAATTTATATACAATCAAGGAATGTTATCTTGAAATACCGTCCCGAAATAGATGGCTTACGAGCGCTTGCAGTTGTCCCCGTTATATTTTTTCACGCAGGATTTTCATTATTTAGCGGTGGGTTTGTTGGTGTAGATGTTTTCTTTGTTATTAGTGGATATTTAATTACGACAATAATAATGAAGGAAATGGCGCAAGGCGACTTCAGTCTAACGAGGTTCTATGAAAGAAGAGCTAGAAGGATTTTACCTGCACTGTTTCTAGTCGTTTTAGCTTCATTTCCTTTTGCATGGTATTGTTTATCACCAAGTGAATTGAAAGACTTCTCGAATAGTCTTGTAGGCGTTGCTACGTTTTCTTCTAATATTCTATTTTGGAGAGAAAGTGGTTACTTTGATACAGCTGCGGAGTTAAAGCCTCTATTACATACATGGAGTTTGGCTGTAGAGGAGCAATATTATATTTTCTTTCCAGTGCTGTTGTTGCTGATACAGAAATTTTGTAACAGGTTACTTGTTTTCCTATTATTTATCATTTCATTTGGCAGCCTTTTATTAGCCAACTGGGCTGTGGACAAATATCCTTCTGGTGCATTTTTCCTCCTGCCGATGCGGGCTTGGGAGCTCATGATTGGTGTATTCTGTGCCATATATCTAATCCGGGGTGAGTGGAATTTACCCAAGTTGTTTTATAATGTAGCGAGTTTAATTGGATTGCTATCTATTGTGATGGCTATTTTATTCTTTGATGAAAGTACTCCAACACCTAGTTATTATACGCTGCTGCCGACTATAGGCACTGCACTTATAATTTTATTTACTAGGGCTGAAACACTTACATTCAAGTTACTAAGCTTTAAACCCGCAGTTAGCATTGGTCTAATTTCGTATTCTGCTTATCTCTGGCATCAACCCGTCTTAGCGTTTGCTAGGTATTACTTGATAGATAGTTTAACCACTCTTGTTCTATCTCTGTTATGCTGTTTATCATTCATAATGGCCTACTTTTCATGGCGTTATGTTGAAAAACCATTTCGTCGTGGTACGCGTTTCAATCAAAATCGAGTCTTATGGGTATCTTCTGCCTCACTAATCTTTCTCGGTGCATTAGGGAGCTACGGGAATATAAGCAACGGATTCTACGATAATAGGGTTGAGTATCCAGTCGTTGTTAATTCAGAATTGTTGAAACTTGCTGGAGAAGACCGGCAGAAAGCGATAAGAGCTGGTGAGTGTCACTTTAATAGGCTTGGGAAGTACACCGATATCGATTCCTTTATAGATAATTGGCAGTGTCATTCTAGTTCTAAAAGCGATGATGTCTCCAATATACTGGTATTTGGAGACAGTCACAGTGCTGATAAAGCACTAGCACTAAGAAAAAATGGACTTGAAGTGACTCAGTTAGGTGGTGCTGCATGCGTTATTGCCCCAGATTACGTTAGCCAGGATAGGCGTTATTGTTCAAAACTGTTCAGTAAGGCAGAAGAGTTAGCTAAGTCAAATCAGCTATCAGGTGTGTTTGTTTCAAATAGGTTTATAGAGAGTGAACTAACTCTCCCTTATCTAGAAGCAATCTTTGAGTATTGGGGAGCCTGGGATGTTCCAGTATTCATTTTTAGCCCGATGCCTGATTTTTATTTACAAATTCGAGAGTTCAAACTTCATGGAACAACTAATATCTCCCCTAGTTTTTCGAGAGAAGAGAAGTTTTTTTCTTTGCTAAAGCACTCTAGCATTCCGTCTAATATTGAAATCGTTAAGACTTCAGAGCTTTGGTGCAAAGACCTTTCTCCAAGCTTGGAAAGACCCTGTAGTGTTGCAAATCAGTTCAGCATATTGATGACAAATAGAGATCATGTTTCAACAGAAGGCGCTAGAGTAATGGGCGAACAAATATTAGTTAACCCTAAACTTAAGAGTGTTGTTGGAAATATAAATTCACAATTTCCAACTAGTAATTAAAGCCGCCAATTGAATGTCGAATAACTTCAGATCACTAGTAAAGAATACTTCTGTATTGGGAGCCGCGAGGCTTGTCGAGTTTGTCATTGGCTTAGTAAAGATAAAAGTCTCTGCTATTTTTTTGGGTATTGCTGGTGTAGGTGTATTTAATCAGCTAAATTTTCTGTCTCAGAAACTTTCTACGTTTACCTTGCTGAGTACTGGTGAAGCGTTGGTAAAACAGATAGCTGAGCAACAAACTAGCAGTGACGAACTCGATACAGAGGGACGTGATATTGTGCTTTCATCACTGAAGGCGTATATCAGTTTAGTCTTCGTTTTTATGTCGCTAGTTGTTTTCGTAATCTTGTTATTTATGAGTGATGTAACCGTGTATGTTTTTGGTAGTCCAGAGCATACAGATGCATTTCTTGTCGGTATTGTCTCGCTACCATTGTTGGTTATAAACAGTATTCCATACGGAATACTGAGAGCATTCAATGGAATGATCGAAATAGCCAAGGCTAGAATTTGGTCAACGCTAGTAAATATCTTACATACGGTTCCGTTGATCTATTACTATGGTTTGGAAGGAGCTATTGCGTCGGTGTTCATCTGCCACTTAGTAGCGTTATTCTTTAATTATTATTACGCTCAGAAGCTTTACCTTAAAAAATATCGAATCAATTTCAAAGCAATTATTAGAGCCTCATATAATAAAGAACTCATAAGTGAGCTTCTTCAGTTTTCTGGGTTTGGTTTGACTATTGGCTTGTATGTGATTGCTAGTGAGTTTATTTGCCGTGCAATTGTTGTGTCAAATATGGGGATTGAGGCGATTGGCTTATATAGTCCGGTTGTCATGTGGTCGACTTTATTTACAGGCTTTTTAGTCCCCGCCCTTACTACGTATTTATATACCAGCCTATGCCAATCAAAAAGTAATGCAGAGATTTCTAGTCTCTTAAATGATGGTCTACGTTTAGCAGGCTTTGCAATGATGCCACTGCTTCTCTTAGCAATACCATACCGCGACCTTATTATTGTTATCTTTTATTCTTCCGATTTCTTGGAGGTCGAAAAATACCTTCCTTATCATTTTCTCGGTGTATTATTTCACGTATGGTTTAGTGTGCTATCTAGTTCAATGTCTTCAACAGGTCGAATTAAACAGCATGGCTTTTTTCGGTTTTTCTTTTTAACTCTGGATATATTGGTGACTTACGTTTGTGTCGATTACTGGGGGCTTTATGGTTGGATGCTGAAACATATTGTGAGTCCCGTCATTTTCTTCTTTATCTACATAATATACTGTCGAAATAAAATGGACTTACGGCTGTCCACTAGTAATCTTTCGATTATGATATATGCCTTTATTAGCCCTGTTTTACTTATTGCTCTTGATAATTTTGTGGTTTATGGCAGTGAGGTTAACTATATACTAGGGCCAGTTTTGGTAGCTGGAGCTTTCTTTTTGTTAAATCAGAGAGAAAAGAGTTTTGTAATTGAAAAAGTTTCGAAAATTAAGCAATCCGTTGTTGCGAAGCTTTGCTGATTATCGCAATTGAAACAAGGTTTAAAAATATGTTTTTTACAAACAAGGAATACAAGAAGTTTCACTCTAACAAGTACATGCTAAAAACACTGAGTGAAAATATTGATAAACACATTTGGTTGGTTTGTGCTCCAAAGTCTGGTTCTACTTGGTTAACACGTATTCTAAAAGATACGTTGAAGTGGGATGAAATAAAAATGGTCCCAAGTTTCGGTAACCGAGAGCAAGAAATTGATTTAAGTTGTTTGTTAAGCAAAGGTGCTTCAGGAAACGTATTAACACCGCATCAACACTGCCGATATAGTGCATATACTCACGAGATTATCGATGCGCTTGACACTAAGGTTATTTTCCAGGTCAGAGATATTTTCGACACGATATTAAGTTTTTACGATCACATTGAAATGGAAGGACCGACTTTTCCGAGTGGGTTCATGAATGAGAAGAGTTGGGCGTTAATGGATGAGCTGACTCGATACGAATATTTAGTTGATCTCGTCATACCTTGGTATTTCAACTTCTACTGCAGTTGGATGTCGTCAAGTCTTCATTCAGAAGGTCGATTGAAAATAATTACTTACAATGAATTGCGTAACGAAACTGTTAACACTGTTGCAGGGGTACTGAAGTACTGTGGCGAAGGTGAGAGTGCTTCAAAGGTTCAGGGTGTGTTAGATAAACAGAAGAAAAAGAAAAAGAACACACGCCAAAACAAAGGTGTTGTTGGTCGTGGTGATAGTTTGCCCGAGCATCTAAAAGAAAGAGTGAGGAGTTATACCAAATACTACCCTCATGTAGATTTTGGCCCAATGGGATTGTAAGGCTAGCTTAATGAAGGGAAAAAAGGTGGTAATTGTAGCGAACGCTGCGTTTACCATATTAAATTTTAGGCGGGAGCTTATCGAGACACTTGTGAACCGTGGTTCGAAGGTATTGGTAGCATGCCCGCCTAGCTGTAGTTTGATGTCTGGGCGTGACCTAGAGGGTGAATTTTCTGATTTGGGTGTGGACTTTACACCTGTAGATATGATGAGAAATGGAACTAACCCTATCAAAGACATCGGGTACCTGCGGCGTTTATATTCGCTTTTCAAAGCAGAGGAGCCAGATTACGTTCTGAATTATACGATCAAACCCGCAATATACTCTTCGATTGCTGCTCGTATGGCCGGAGTTAGTGTTATTTGCTCAAATATAACAGGTATCGGTTACGCTATGACTTCGTCTAGTGTTAAAGGGCGGCTGTTAAGTTTCGTTGTATCAAGTTTATATCGAACTGCGCTACGTTTTAATAAACGAGTATTCTTTCAAAATCCTGATGATAGAGAAGTGTTTGTTAATAAAGGTCTGCTAAACAAAGACGATACGGTTATTCTCAATGGCTCAGGCATTAATACGGAATCATTCAAGAGACACTCTGATATCCCTTCGAATTGCTCGTTTATCTTTGTTGGGCGCTTGTTGAGAGATAAGGGGATTTTTGAGTATATTGCAGCAGCTGAAAAGCTTAAAGAAATTAATCCAGCTATAAGGAGTTCGATTGCGGGCCAGATAGATGATAACCCTGAAAGCTTATCGCAGTCTGAATTGGATAACTTGTGTGAAAAAGGCGTTGTAGATTATTTAGGTGCAGTCTCAGATGTGCGCCCTTATCTAGAGCAACATCAAGTGTTGGTGTTGCCCTCATATCGTGAAGGTACGCCTCGATCTGTACTAGAGGCGATGAGTATGTCGATGCCAATTGTTACAACTGATGCTCCAGGCTGTAGAGAGACGGTAATAAATGGAGAAAATGGCTATTTAGCGAAGGTGAAAGATAGTGAATCACTTTACCTATGCATGAAAAGTTTTTTCGATCACCAAGATACAGTCAAAAGTATGGGACTTAAAAGCCGCCAGCTAGCCGAAGAAAAATACGATGTTAAGCAAGTCAACGAAAAAATCCTTTCTACGTTAACCGACTAAAAAATCGCAGCTATGCATACTTTTGTGAAAAATTCTGATTCAGTATTAGTTACCGGCGCTTCTGGGTTTGTAGGTAAGGCTTTGGCGCAAGCTTTAGGGGATAAAGTTGTTAAGAGTATTCAGCGTAGTAATCTGGAGATTAGTGGGTGTACGCATAGGCAGCTAGATATTAACGCGAGTACTGATTATGGCGACTTTTTGTTGTCTGTAAATACAGTGGTTCATTGTGCGGCGCGTGTTCATTTACAAGGTGAGCAGGAAGAGCAAAACTATGGCGAGTACCGAAATGTAAACTCCCTTGGTACTTTGAATTTAGCAAGGCAAGCAGCCGAAGCCGGTGTTCGCCGATTTATATTCTTGAGTACCGTCCTCGTCAACGGTGATAGTACTCAAAAAGGGCTTGCTTTTGGTGCTAGTGATATCGCGAACCCTTCGTCACCTTTTGCATCGTCTAAAATGGAAGCAGAATTTGGTTTGTTAGAAATAGCCAAACAAACAAATATGGAGGTGGTTATAATTCGTTCTCCTTTGGTGTATGGGAAGGGCGCGAAGGCCAACTTTGCTCAGATGCAAAAAATAGCGGAAAGAAATTTGCCCTTGCCCCTTGGAGCTATTCATAACAAAAGAAGCTTGATCGGAATTGATAACTTAGTACATTTTATTATTACTTGTCTTGACCACCCTAAGGCTGGCAATCAGGTCTTTTTAGTGAGTGATGGCTATGATGTTTCAACGACGCAGATCTTAACAGAGCTAACAATAGCGTCTGGACAAAAGCCATGGTTAATCCCTTTACCAGTTCCTTTATTGAAGTTAATTGCATCAATATTGGGTAAAGGAAAAATGGCAGATCGGCTCTGTAGTAACCTCCAAGTGGAGATTTCATATACCAAACAAGTGATAGGGTGGAAGCCGCCAATACCTTTTAATGAAGGGATTCGTCGCTGTTTTGGTAAGCTTCCTTGATACGCATGCTGTGTGTGCATGTGGTTTTTTAGTTTTTCGGTCACAGCTCCAGTGCTTTCTAGTGAATCAAGGTTTGGTTTCTTAGATTGTTACTGTTATCCTCTCAGCGATTTGGATAGGCTTGGTTGTTTAGGATTATAAAATGGAGAAAACGATTTTAGTAACTGGTGGAGCTGGTTTTATTGGTTCAGCTCTGGTTCGATATATTATTAATTGTTCAGATGATAAGGTTGTTAACGTTGATAAGCTTACTTATGCAGGCAACCTTGAGTCGTTGACCGCTGTAAGTAGCAGTGAACGCTACTTTTTTGAAAAAGTAGATATTTGCGATGCAGCTGAGATTAAACGGGTTTTTAATCAGTACAAGCCAGACTTAGTTATTCATTTGGCAGCAGAAAGCCATGTTGACCGTTCTATTGATGGCCCGGCAGCTTTCATCGAAACTAACATCGTTGGCACTTATGCGTTGCTAGCCGAGTCCAAAGAGTATTGGTCGGGGCTTGAAGAGTCTAAGCGTAACAATTTTCGTTTTCATCATATTTCTACTGATGAAGTCTATGGCGATCTTGATGGCCCGGAAGACTTATTTACTGAAGAAACATCGTATTCTCCAAGTTCTCCTTATTCGGCTAGTAAAGCAAGCTCAGATCATTTAGTGAGAGCTTGGAATAGAACTTACGGCTTGCCAACACTAGTTACAAACTGTTCGAATAATTATGGCCCCTATCACTTTCCCGAGAAGTTAATACCTCTTGTCATTCTAAATGCTCTAGAAGGGAACCCTTTGCCCATTTATGGCCAAGGGACCCAGGTTAGAGATTGGTTGTATGTTGAAGATCATGCGCGAGCGATATACTTAGTCGCAACAACTGGGTTAGTGGGAGAAACATATAATATTGGTGGTCATAACGAAAAACAAAATATCGATGTGGTCAAAACAATTTGTACTTTGCTTGAGGAGCTAGCGCCGGAGAATCCTCACTCTAAGCGATCAGGAAATAATGATGGGTTTGAAGGTTTAATCCGTTATGTCGAAGACCGTCCTGGGCATGATATCAGATACGCAATTGACGCGAGTAAAATAGCCAATGAGCTTAATTGGCTGCCTGAAGAGTCCTTTGAAACCGGCATTCGTAAAACAGTTCAGTGGTATCTCAGTAATTTAGAATGGGCTGGACGAGTTCAAGACGGTAGTTATCAACGTGAACGGCTTGGTGTAAGTCAAGACTAAGGAGAGCATATTGTGAAAGGAATAATTTTAGCGGGGGGCAGCGGAACAAGGCTTCACCCGATCACCAAGGGCGTGTCTAAACAACTATTGCCTATCTATGACAAGCCTATGGTTTATTACCCGATATCAATATTAATGCTCGCGGGCATAAGAGATATTTTGGTGATATCAACCCCTGACGACATTCAAGGTTATAAGAACCTATTAGAGGATGGGTCACAGTTTGGTGTCAACTTTGAATATGCGATACAAGAAAAACCAGAGGGATTGGCGCAAGCGTTCATTATCGGTGAGGACTTTATCGGCGACGATTCTGTCTGTTTAGTTCTAGGCGATAATATTTTTTATGGCCAGTCTTTTTCCAAACAATTAACTGATGCCGCAAATATGGAAGAAGGAGCAACCGTTTTTGGTTATCGTGTTCGTGATCCTGAGCGCTTCGGGGTGGTCGAGTTCGACGATAATGGCACAGTGATTAGTCTTGAAGAAAAGCCGGAAGCCCCAAAGTCTAACTATGCCGTGACAGGTTTATATTTCTATGACAATCGAGTGATCGATATTGCAAAGAGTATCAAGCCTTCTGCTCGTGGTGAACTTGAAATCACGGATGTGAATAATGCATATTTGTCTGCAGGTAAGTTGAGTGTATCTTTATTGGGAAGAGGCTTTGCTTGGTTGGATACGGGTACGCACGATTCATTACTAGAAGCCGGGCATTTTGTTCAGACGATTGAGCATCGTCAAGGGCTTAAAGTAGCTTGTCTAGAAGAGATAGGTTTTAACCAAGGCTGGATCAGTAAAGAGAGACTGCAAAAACAAGGTGAAGCTTTGTCTAAAACTGGTTATGGCCAATATTTGTTATCATTGTTGAGTTGATAGATGAAAGTAATTGAAACGCCGTTAAAGGATTGTGTTGAAATCGAACCGCGGGTATTTGGTGATGATCGAGGTTTCTTCTTAGAAACATTCCAGGCAGAAAGGTATCGCACTGAAGCAGGTATTAGTCAGGCCTTTGTTCAGGATAACCATTCCCGGTCTACTCGCGGGGTTTTGAGAGGTTTACATTTTCAAAAAACTAAACCTCAAGGTAAATTGGTGCGCGTTGTTTCTGGGAAGGTCTTGGATGCGGTTGTAGATTTACGAAGAGGTTCTGCTAGTTTTGGTGAGCATCATACGGTAATACTATCCGAAGAAAATAAGAAACAGTTTTGGGTGCCTCCAGGGTTTGCGCATGGTTTTGTGGTGCTTTCTGAGACAGCGGACTTCGAATACAAGTGTACGGATTATTATGACCCTTCAGATGAAGGTGGTTTGGTTTGGAATGATCCTACTCTTAGTATTGATTGGGGTATCGACGATGTATCGTTGTCCGAGAAAGATAGGGTTTTACCTACATTTAAAGAGTTATTTTCATAGCCCAGGTTTATATTTACCTTTTGAGTATTGAGCAGTGTTGATTCGTATATTTGATATTATTTTTTCGTTATTTGGTTTGGTGTTGGGCTTTCCAGTCTTGGTTGTGATTATGCTGATAGGGCTGTTTGATACAGGGTCGCCAGTCTTTCGGCAAGAGAGAGTAGGGCGAAATAAAAAGCCTTTTATTTTGGTGAAATTCAGGACGATGAAAGTCGATACAGCTTCAGTTGCGACTCACTTGGCAAACAGTGCCTCAATTACGCCTTTTGGAAATTTCTTACGTAAGACTAAACTCGATGAATTACCACAGTTGTGGAATGTGTTGAAAGGTGATATGAGCTTAGTTGGCCCTCGTCCAGGCCTGTTTAATCAGGAAGAATTAACGGCTGCTCGTGAGGCTCAGGATGTTTTTTCTGTTAGACCTGGTATTACAGGCGAAGCGCAGGTCAATGAAATCGATATGTCTACACCTGTTAGGCTTGCCGAAGTCGATGCGAAAATGATTCGAGAGTTGAACATTTCAAATTATTTTAAGTTTATTCTTATGACTGTTACGGGTAAGGGGGCTGGAGATAGAATCCAGTCTTAATTCAATACTTCGAATAACTCTGTTAGGGATAGAAAGTTAGAATGAGTGAAATGTCTACTGGTACAAAGCGAACACTCCTAATAATTGGCGCAGGTGGTCACGGCCAAGCAGTAATGGATTTAGCTGAAATTACTGGTGAGTATAGTGATATCTTCTTCGCTGATGATAATGCGCCGTCTGACGAACCCGTTATGGGCAAAGAAGTCGTTGCTAAGGTAGAGGATGTCTTTAAAGGTGACATCAAGGTCGATGATGTGTTTGTTGCGATTGGAAACAACAGTGTAAGAAAGCAGATTGTTGAGCGTTTAAAAGTAGAAGGCTTTAATTTAACGTCTCTCATACACCCACAAGCAACGGTAAGTAGGTATGCTCAAGTTGAAGCGGGTGTAGCGATTATGGCCGGTGCTTATGTTGGTACGAGTGCAGTCGTTAGAACTGGCGTAGTGATAAACGCGAATGCCACGGCAGATCATGACTGTGTGCTGCATGAATTTTCTCACCTTGGTGTAGGTGTTCAGCTTGCTGGCGGTGTTGAAGTAGGTGCAATGGCTTGGTTACAAGCGGGAAGTTGCTGTGGATACTTTGTAAAAGCTGAAAAAGGAAAAACCTATCCGCCAGGTTCAGTGCTTGCTTCGTAATTTTGAAAGTGGTTTGAATACAATCTATGAAGGTACCTAGCCGCTTTGAAGAGCTAGCTGGCAATGAATTACAACTTCTTGCTTTACTCTGTCGGCCGAGTCTTACAAAAGGTCAGGCCGAATTTGTTAAGCCACGGCTTCCAATCGTAAATATATCAAAGTTGAATGAGCTAGTAGCTCATCACCGCGTATCAGTGGCAAAAGGGGTCGGTGACACATAATAATCATTCGTATTACTTGCCCTACACCTAAATAAAGAGCAAAAGGGGTCGGTGACACATAATAATCATTCGCATTACTCAGCTTGAAAAGACCTTGGCTTAGGTCGATAATCAAGGCTAACTATCAAGAAAGATAGAGGAAGCTGAAATGCCAAGGAAGCCAAGAATGTATATGGCCGGAGTGCCGTGCCATGTAATACAACGAGGAAGCTGAAATGCCAAGGAAGCCAAGAATGTATATGGCCGGAGTGCCGTGCCATGTAATACAACGAGGAAGCAATCGGGAAGCGTGTTTCTTTCAGATCAAGATAATCAGTTTTATCTGGAATGCTTACAAGAAGCGCG
>NZ_LWFE01001003.1:0-4143 GCF_001635675.1 Oleiphilus sp. HI0061
AGTTTTTACTTTACTATTCCAGAGCAATAAATATTTAGGGCCAGAATAAAAATAGCCGTTTTTACTCTGGCCCTAAATATTTGCATACTTGACTTTTAAACCTGACATTATTACATTAGCGCCCACGTTACAGGTGTTCTTGGCTTTGTCCATTTGCTAAGAATGAAACGGGAAGTTGGTGAAGGCTGTTTGTTAAAGCAGTGAATAAGTCCAACGCTGCCCCCGCAACGGTAATTGAGTAACAGGACTAGCTCTCGCCACTGTGTAATTAATACATGGGAAGGCGCTAGTTCTACTGACAGTGATCAGATGCTCATAAGCCCGGAGACCGGCCTGAGAACTTAATTTAAGGTATTGCGGAGGGCGATATTTGAAAATATTGCTGTGCGTAATTTTTCTCCAGTATATTTTTTACTTCCTTCGTAAGCCGTCATCACATGCTGTTGGGTGAATTGTGCTTAGACTTGTTGCTGCCTATTTAGTACTTATAATTTTTTCCTATCATGCTTATGCACAGGAAATATTAGGAAAACATAACGAAGTACTTGTTCAAACTTCACGCCCCAAGCTGACTGATGTTGACCCCTCAAGCAATACTGGTTTAGTTACCGTTATCAAGAAAGAAGATTTCTCTAGTGATGCCGTAAGCGTTGCCGATATAGTTGAGCGCCAAGTGGGGGTTCAAGTCAGAGATCTTGGAGGCTTTGGCAGTTTCAGTTCTGTTAGTGTTCGCGGCTCATCTAGTAAACAAGTAAACGTGTACTTGGATGGTGTATTGCTGAATGGCTCCTACCAGGGGGCTGTCGACTTGAGCCAGTTCTTACTTGGTGCGGTTGAACAGGTAGAAATATACCGGGGTAATGTCCCGATATATTTAGAGCAAGCCGGGATTGGTGGGGCAATTAATATCAAGACTAGCGGTGGTGCACGAAAAGCCGGTGGCTTACTTAGTTCAAGTCTTGGTTCAGAAGGCATCAAACGTGCTGCAGCATCGTATAAAGGGAGTCTGGATACCCTTAATTATCTTTTTTCTGCTGAGCACTTTAGTGCTGACAATGACTATACAGTCATCAATACAAACGATACGCCCGATTATTACGCCGACGATTATGATCAAAATAAGAACAACAATGATGTTGTACATACATCACTTCTGGCATCATTTAACGAGCAGGTTAATGAGGCGTATCGATTTAGTTTAACTACGCAATACTCTAATAAAGAGCAGGGTGTTCCAGAGATACAAAACCTTGCAGACAATGATGCCACCTATGACTCAGAGTTCTTTTCGATGCAAGCCAATATAGAGCAGCATCTTAGGCGCGGTATTGTTTTTAACTATAGTTTATATGGACTTTATAAAGAAACGATATTTCGGGATGAGAAAAATCAAGTAGGTTTATTGCGAAATGATGACCGAACTGTATCAAAATCATTTGGTGGAAATATTAAAGCTAGTTTTTCTTCCGGTGCGAACCTTTGGGCCGCACTGTTAAGCGCAAAGATCGAAGGCTACGACCTACAGGAACGCATCGAAGGCACTTCTAGTCAATATCAGCGCGTGACAACTGTTGTCGGGCTACAAGATGAATGGCTGTCTAATTCAGGTTTTTGGTTGGTCAATGGTAGTGCTCGTGGGATCTCTGTCGTAGATGAAATAAAGCAGGATCAGGTTGCTGAGTTTTATCATGACCTCCAGCTTGGTTTGCTTGCACAGCTAAGTGCTGAGGTTCAATTCAGGGCCAACATCTCCAGAAATATTAGACTTCCCGAGTTAAATGAAATGTATGGTGATCGCGGGTTCACTTTAGGCAATGAAGACCTTGTTGAGGAAAAAGCCCTAAACACCGATATTAGCCTTAGTTATCAGTCAAACAGAACATCCGGTACGCTCGCTTTGTTTTATCGTGATCTTAACGATGCCATTGTCACTATTTACAACTCGCGAGGCATTGGCAAACCGCAGAATCTTTCTAAAGCGCAAGTGATCGGTATTGAAGTCAGCAATGAGCTTCACTTATCGAATTTTGTCCGTATTAATTCGAACCTCACCTTCCAAGATACTGAAGATAAATCTAACTCTAGAGCCTTCAGGGGGGAGTCCTTGCCGGGCGTTTATGACTTTTCCGGAACTGTTGAGATGCGGGTTGCCGACCAAGGGCGTTCGGTTGGCTTGGAATATGTACGGCAGTCGGGTGGTGTTTACGATTCAGCTGGTGTGGCCGAACTTCCCGACGTTAAGCAGGTTAACGCCAGTCTTGGCTTTAAAAGTGAAAAAGATTCACTCGAATTTAAAATTAAGAATGTTAGTGGTCAGCGTGTAAGCAAATACAACCGATTCCCAGGGCCCGGGCGTCAGTGGTTTGTTTCTTATGCTCATCAATTTTGATCGATAGTGTGTAAATACTATTAATAGGAGCAAGTAATGAATATTGAAAAAAATGTGGCAGGTAAAAAACTAGTCTTAGGGCTATTGGCGCTAGGTGCGATTGGCGTTACTGGTTGTTCAAGTGACAACAGTATCAAATCTGAAACAGCTGGTTTGTATGGAAATATTGCCGCATCAGTTTACGTTAGCGATACTTTGGCGTACTTTCAGGGAAACGAAAGCTGGGGTTCTAGTAGTCTTTATCAGTTTAACCCTACAACGGGTGCGGTAGTAACGGAGCCTGTTACCGGCTTCGAGAGTGTCGATATACAGTCGCTGGAACTTAGCCCATCGGGGCAGTTGTGGGTAGGTGTTGGAGACTTTGCAACACCTCAGATTCAGATTCTTAATACTAGTAATAACGCAGTGGTTGATACGATTCAGTTAAGCAATAACCCGGGAAGCATTACCTTTTCAGAAAACCTGAGTGGCGATTGCGCGAATGCTTGTGCATTTATTAAAGGTGTTGCATCTGATTATTCATCTAGTGATATTTCAATTGCGGAAGCAGTTGCGCCTTTTGACCACACTGAAGGATTTGCAGCTACGGATCGTTCTGATATCGATGTGGCAGTAAATGGAAGTGACTACTACAGAATAGGTAAGTACGGTGAAAATAACTTATCGAAGTACGATATAGACAACCCAAACACCTTAACCTGGCAGTACGGTTTGAATGATGAAGACGGCGAAAGCAACAGTAACCCATATGATGTGCTTTTCGCATCTGATGATAAAGCCTATGTTATTCGCTGGGGAGAAGGGTCAATTCTTGTCATCGATCCAAGCGTTACTGATAGCTCGTCAGATGATTTCGTATTAGATAGTATTGATATCAGTCATTATGATGAAGACGGCCTCCCGAATGCTTCTGCTGCATTGATCCATGAAGACGTATTGTATGTTGTCACTCAGGGACTTGATAGCTCGTATGCGCCGACTCAAGCCTACCTAATCGCAATTGATACACTGACTGACGCAGAAGTGTCAATTGGTACTGGTGAACTAGATGGCTTAGAGCTAACCGTTAAGAACCCAATTGAAATAGACCTTTTTGCAGGAGATTTATTCATAACAGGAGTGGGGCGTTATGCTTCGGGTGACCGTGCTGCTGAGTACACAGGTGGTATTGAGAGGATTGACCTTGATACGCTGAGCTCGTCGATAGTTGTGAACGACTAATTGAGTAAAGGTTAAGATATGACCACACTGATGATACAAGGCACCACTTCAGATGCGGGTAAAAGTACCTTAGTGGCTGCTTTGTGTCGTTGTTTGGTGAGGCGCGGCCATAAAGTGGCGCCTTTTAAGCCTCAGAATATGGCGCTCAACAGTGCTGTTACGGTTGATGGTGGCGAAATAGGGCGAGCGCAGGCATTGCAGGCGCACGCTGCTTGTGTTTTGCCGACAACGGATATGAATCCGGTTTTGTTGAAGCCTGAAACAGATATCGGTGCGCAGGTGATTATTCACGGTAAGTCCAGAGGCAACATGTCTGCGACGTCTTACCATGAATATAAACAGGTTGCGATGGCTGCGGTGCTAAGTTCACATGAGCGACTTGCTAATGAATTTCAGCATGTCATTGTTGAAGGTGCTGGCTCACCGGCAGAGATTAATCTACGCGACAGAGATATCGCAAACATGGGTTTTGCTGAGGAAGTGGATTGCCCGGTTATTTTAGTTGCCGATATTGATCGCGGCGGTGTGTTTGC
>NZ_LWFE01001004.1:0-6412 GCF_001635675.1 Oleiphilus sp. HI0061
TCTTATTTAATACCTTGATTTCATCGCTTAATCTTGAATTTTCTCCGGCCAGCACTTCGCTATTGCTTGCGCCACTCAACAAAGACGCCCTAACCTGACTCAAGGATGCTGCTAGGGCCTCGTTTTCCTCTTTAAGCAAAGCGAGTTGTGAATTCAGGTTGTCGATAATATCCTGATTGACCGCAAGCGCACCCTCCGACTCCTGTATTTTTTCCTGCTGAGCCTGGTTTTCTCTTGTCAAACGCTCGTGCTCAGCTTTGGTTTCAGCAAGAGATTGTCCAGACGTAGACATTTTGGCTTGCTGATTTTTAAGCTGAAGTTCGAGCTTACCTATTTCTTGCTTAGATAAGACGCTGTCCAGGAGTGCAGTTTGACCCTGGTGATAAAAATAAAATGCTGAGAGCCCGAAAGCCAAGGCCATGATAAGAGTGACTATCCACGTACCGTTAAGCAGGCTATTGCGCTTGCGCAGATCATTTATCCACTGCTGCGCATATTGGTCAGCGTTATTCAAGGAATTGTCATGTGTCGTCATAAAACGTTATCTCAAGAAAAATAGATTTTTTGTAAGATATTATAATAGTTTGCGTTACACTAGCGCATGCCGCGCACGAGGCTCTATTGTTATTTTTTAAAGGGTAAAAAGTCGACATGAGTGATCTATATCTAAAGCTTGCGAACTCTCAGTATACACAGCCAATCATCCAAGCTTTGAACTTGCCCAAACCTCTTAATCTTGCTCGTAGCGAACATGAAAGCTTATATAATATTAGCGGTAAAATCCTGCTTGCCGCGACTAAGCATAATTTTGCGACTAATAGTGTATTTAAGGCTCTCGACTCCGACAACATTACCCTGTTTAGTGCACGCTCTAATACCGAGACACTAAACTTATCGGCCGCACCTACGAGTTATAAAGCTAAATGTACAGAAATTCAGATCGACAACCTTGAAGATCAAAAGTTTAAAGCTTTAGTTTTTGATGCGACGGGAATAAAAACAAGCCAAGAACTGAAGCAATTGTACAGCGTCTTTACTCGTTCCGTTAAGAAAATTAGTATTAATGGACGCTTTGTCATTATTGGGCAATCACCTTCGCAACTTGAATCACCGGAAAGCGCTTCTTTGCAAGGCTCCTTAATAGGGTTTGCAAAATCGCTAGCTAAAGAGTGTGGTAAAAAAGGGATCACCAGCAATGTTATTTACCTGGAAAAAGGCGCTCAGAAATATCTAGACAGCTCTCTCAGGTTTTTCCTTTCGCCCAAGTCAGCCTACATAAGCGGACAATCTATTCAGCTTTGCAACAAAGCAACCAAGCAGAAAAGAACAGACCAGGCTAAGCCACTACTCGGCAAAACTGCTCTTGTAACTGGAGCTGCTCAGGGGATTGGCTATCACACCGCAAAAACATTAGCGCGCGATGGTGCAACAGTCGTCTGCCTGGATATACCTGCCAATGAAAGTGCTACACAAGCTCTCGCTAAAGAGATTTCTGGACACAGTGTTGCATTGGATTTAAGCGCAGAAAGCTCGGTCGACTCTATATGCAATACTATTGGTGCGCAACTCGGCGTAATAGATATCATTGTTCATAACGCTGGCATTACTCGCGACAAGACTATTGCTAACATGCCAGAGCACTTTTGGGATCAAGTGATAAACATCAACTTGTCCAGGGTGCTGGATATCAATCGTGCGCTAATAGAAAAGAAGCTACTTGCTAACAATGCACGCATCATCTGTATATCTTCTATTTCCGGGATTGCAGGTAACTTCGGACAAAGTAATTACGCCTGCTCTAAAGCCGGAATAGCCTCTTATGTTGAAGCGATGAGCCAACACACCGCCGACCAGGGCCTTCAGGGGCTAACTATTAACGCCATTGCACCTGGCTTTATAGAAACTGATATGACCCAGCGAATCCCTTTATTGACTCGTGAACTAGGGCGACGTATGAATGCATTATCACAGGGTGGCTTGCCGCTAGATATCGCAGAGGGAGTGAGCTTTTTCAGCCGCCCCGATGCTAATGCGCTTAACGGAAATGTACTTCGTATATGCGGTTTGAGTTTACTAGGTAAGTAAATGTAATAATGGAATGGAATGCGATGACCATCTTGCAGCAAGAATGCCATCGCTTTAAGTTTACTTATCACCAGCTATCAAAAGAACCAGCTGAGGGTCAATTCTCGTACCATACCAATTAACACGCCAATCAAGGTGCGGACCTGTAGAACGACCTCCAGCCCCTACTTTGGCAATTTCCTGGCCTGCCACAATATCTTCACCTTCTTTTACGACAACTTCACTTAGATGAATAAAGGTTGAAGATAGTCCATAACCATGGTCAACAATTAAAGTGCCACCGGAGTAAAACATGTCTTCATGGACCAGCGTAACTTTACCGCTAGCAGGAGCATAAACTGGCGCCCCAACTGGCCCAGCATAATCAACACCATAATGTGGGCGCTTTGGTGTACCGTTGTAAATCCGTTGACTACCGTAGACACCAGTAATAGGCGCCCTCATAGGTGCCGTAAAGTCATCCAAAAAGTAAAGCAAGCTGGAATCAGTTTTACGAGCATTTTTAACCAGCGCCGTTTCGCGTTTTATACGGGCTAGTTTATCCTTACTGGGTGTCACGGTTTTTTGAGGAACACCTTTAATACTTTGAGTCGGATAAGTCCTTTGCTTCACATCAATAATTAGAGAATGACGTTCACCATTAGGAGCGCTGAATGTTAATTTGTGCTCCGGCGCAGCATCGCGACCAAAGCCAATAATAAAATCCCCTTCTCGCGTAAGCCGAATTTCGCGTTCATTCAGTTTTACGTCGTACGAAGGCTTAACATTACCTTTTAACAAACCGCCCTGTGCAAATACCCCCTCAAGCACCACGTCGTCGGTCATTAGCTTTTCTGAGAGCAAGTCATCCGCAAAGACATTAGCACAAGTCACTATAAGGAGTGTAAAACCTGTTCGCTTTAGTCGCTTAAGCGTTTTTCTCATGAGCACCCTTTTCTTCGCTATCTTTACTCTCTTCTTTCTCACGTAAGCTGGCCATCTTCTCGTGCACTTTGCCGAAGATGCTGCCATCCTCGTACATACCGTCTTTAAGCGTTCCCGTCTTTAAACCCGTTAGCAATTCCAATGCTTCATTAACATGCGTTACTGCATAGATATTAAAGCGCTTTTTCTTAACGGCATTAATCACCTTCTGGCTTAACATAAGATTGGCAATATTGCTTTTAGGGATAATAACCGCTTGCTTCTGATCACTGCCGATTAACTCACAAGCATCGAGAAAGCCTTCTATTTTCTCATTTGCGCCACCAATTGGCTGAACTTCACCAAACTGATTCACTGAGCCGGTCACTGCGAAGTGCTGAAGAATTGGCACATCAGCAAGTGAAGAAATTAAGGCGCAGAACTCGGCCATCGACGCGCTATCGCCATCAACCTCACCGTAAGACTGTTCAAAAGCAATACTTGCAGATAGAGGCATCAGATCATCTTTTGCAAATAAGGATGACAAATAAGACGATAGGATCAAAATCCCCTTAGTATGGATATTGCCGCCCAACTTGGCATGATGCTCGATATCTGTGATATCACCATCACCAAAATAACAATTTGCAGTAACACGGTTTGGCATTCCGAACTCCGAACCCGCCGTGGAGTACACTGACAGTGCATTGATCTGCCCAACAACCGAACCGCTAACGGATAGCAAAGTAGAGCCATCTCTTATCGTATCAAACAGTTGATCTTTGATTCGCCCATTGCGGTGTTCGGCACTTTCTAAAGCGCGCTCTACGTGAGACTGTCTGATCATTGTTGAACGTTGCTCACGCGCCCAGTAGTTTGACTCTCGCAGCAAATTAGATATTTCAGAGGCGTGAAGTGACAACTTATTCTGATTTTCAGCCTGGCGGGAGCTAAACTCAATTACCCGAGCCACCGCTTTCTTGTCACAGTGAAGAAAGCCTTTTTCGTGTACGAGACTAGAAATGAATTTTGCGTAAAGCATCTGTGATTCAGGCGTACGATTCATTTCGTTTTCGAAGTCCGCTGTCACTTTAAACAGTTCTTCAAACTCAGGGTCGTAATTCTGAAGCAATAGATAAGTTTCGAGGTCACCAAAGAGAATAATCTTAACATCTAATGGAATCGGTTCCGGTTCCAAAGAAATCGTTCCAGACAAAGTCACTTCTCTTTCCAGGGAATTGATTTGCAGTTCCTTGGAACGCAGGGCTCGCTTGATCCCGTCCCACACAAAAGGTTGTTCAAGCACCTTCGCCGCATCAATCAACAGGTAGCCACCGTTGGCACGATGTAAGCAACCCGAGCGAATTAAGGAGTAGTCGGTAAACACCGTGCCTTTGTAGGTCACATGCTCCACATAACCAAACATCGTGTGATAGTTTGGGTTTTCTTCAACGATAACAGGCTCTTTAGAGTCCTTGTGCTGAACCAGTACATTAACCTGATATCTACGAGGTAGTTTCTTCTCAAGCGTTGCATTGGACATAGCGCCCTGCTCTTCGCTGTCTTCGAGAAAAATATCTAAGTTATTGACGATATCATTTTGTATATCATTCAAATAATCAATTACTAAAGAGTGCTTATGATATTTGTGAGCAAGTGACTCAACCAGGTGCTGTGTAACGCCCAGTACAACCTCTTCATTGAGCGCTTGCTGCTTATCTACAAACTCCTGTTCCCAGTTTGCTATTTTTCTAATCACCCCTCTTAGCTTTAATTCAAGCTTAGTGATTACATCATCAAACTGATCTTTCTCATCTTCCGCAAGTGCTTCAAAGCTTTCGACTGTATGTACATCTTCACCATTCATTGCAGTGAGACGGTATCCACCAGGGGTTGTCAAAGATAGCTTTACCTTTTTTCGCTTCGCTTGCTTAGCGACTTTCTCTAATGCCGCTTCTTGCTTTTCAGCGTATTCTAGCTTGAGTGCTTCTGAGCGCTGAAAGTACTGATCATTCTCGAAAGCCTGAGGAATGCCTTTGACCAAACGGGTCATAAGCTTTTCGACATCCTTTTTTAAATTAGCGCCCATGCCAACCGGTAACTTAAGTACTTTGGGTGATCTAGGCTCATCGAAGTTAGCAACGTAGCACCAATCGTATAACTCTCTATTTTCTTTACGGTGATGATCTAGAAAACGCAAGATCATCGTACGCTTGCCCAAGCCATTGCGGCCAATTGCATACACATTGTAACCAGAGTCAGGCATTGACATCGCAAAGCGGACAGCTTCCTGTGCACGGTCCTGACCTACAAATTCATTTAATGGCGGCAGAGCTTTAGTACTGGAAAAGCCCAAGTCAGCATCATCACATGTTTTGTATAATTGTTTCGTAGATAGCGGTTTCAATGTGAGCCCTTAAATATTATGAAAATGATTACATGCAAAGCATTAGTTCAAAGTATCTAAACGATATTAACAAAACAGACTGGCTTAACAAGACTAATTTTTACCAACAATTTAACCTATATTCATTTACTATAAGAACAGCTGTCAGTTGAAAGTTGATTTGTTGGGTGTTTAGCGTTTAATATCCCTCTCCTGATTCGACCTAACCCCATACCATTTTATACCTATGCATAAAATTAAACTCATAAATTGGGCAGAGCGCCGCATTAAAAGACGCCATAAAGCGCCTGATTTACGAATATCAATACAACCTGTCGGCTTAAGAAAATTCTTCAGCTCCTCACAGGAAGTTAAATGCCTCGATATCAATCGCTATGGTATGGCGATCAGGTCGCGTCGTCCCTTTAAGGCCAAAGAACGCATTCTAATTAACTTTAGAGGTAAGTATATTTCACTTTCCAAGGTTGGGGGCATCGTCACCGAGTGTGTGAAAGTTCGGCATTTTTACCGAATCAGTGTTGTTTTCAGCTACGCAAAAGACAGCAAAGAATACTGCCGCAAGACAGATAATGCTCTTTCAAGAATTGAAAGCCTTTATAACCAGCAAACAAAAGAAGCCGGTTAACTCTTCTCAAGCACTTCCAATCGAGTGTTTATCACGATAGGCACGCGGTGATAAGCCCATCCAGGTTTTAAACGCTCTAGAAAATACCGAGGCTTCATCAAAGCCTAATTCCAACCCTATCTCGCTTATTGATCGATTACTATCATTTAGCAGGCTTAGCGCTTTTTCACATCGTAGTTTTTGCTTAATTTGTTGGTAGCTAGTGTTTTCTTTTTCCAAGACACGCCTTAAATTTCTTGGGCTCATATTGAGTTCACTGGCCAAATCATCAAGCTTCTTAAACTGCATCGTATCATCAACAATCATATTCATTACTTGAGTACTAAAACTTCGTTGAAAGTCCGGCTTTGACAGCAAATCGGTTGGCGAATTTTGTAAAAAAGTATTCAACT
>NZ_LWFE01001005.1:0-8737 GCF_001635675.1 Oleiphilus sp. HI0061
TTTGTATACTGCCCCTCTGTTGGTAAACGACCACCGGTTTGTCTGACCCAGTCATTATACCCACCAACATACTCGCCAATTTTCCCCTCACCTTCGAATACTAAGGTGCTCGTGACGACCTGATCTATAAAGTCCCGGTCATGACTGGTAATAAGCAGTGTTCCCTGAAACTGAGCCAAACGCTCTTCCAACAATTCCAAGGTATCAACATCAAGGTCGTTGGTTGGCTCATCCATTACAATAACGTTTGCCGGTTTGGCAAATAAACGCGCTAACAATAAGCGATTCGTTTCACCACCGGACAAGGCGGTGATAGGTGAGCGAGCACGCTCTGCTGTAAATAGAAAGTCATTGAGATAACTCATTACGTGACGGGACTTGCCATCCATTTCAACAAAGTCATGGCCATCGGCAACATTATCAAAAACTGTTTTAGTAAAATCCAGTCCACCTCGAAGCTGATCGAAATAAGCAACTTCCAGTTTACTCCCCAAACGTACAGACCCACTTGTTGGCTTTAACTGGTCAAGCAATACCTTCAATAAAGTCGTCTTACCGGCACCATTTGCTCCAATTAAGCCTATCCTGTCGCCTCGCATCACTGTTAATGAAAAATCATCAATAACCTTACGTCCCGAATCAAATGCAAGCGACACATGCTCGGCTTCTGCCACCAGCTTTCCTGACTTCTCCGCTTCGGCTATTTTTATTTCAGCCTTACCTTGCTGATTGACTCTTTGCTTACGCTCATCTCGCATGGCCTTTAAGGCCCTGACACGCCCTTCGTTTCGAGTACGCCTTGCTTTAATCCCCTGGCGAATCCAAACTTCTTCTTCAGACAAGCGCTTGTCAAACAAAGCATTTTGACGTTCTTCTTCCTCAAGCAAACGCTGTTTCTCTTTCAGGTAGTCGCTATAGCCTCCGTTAAAAGCTGTGATATTTCCCCTGTCCAACTCGATAATATTGGAGGCCAAAGCCTTAATAAACGCTCTATCGTGACTGACAAACAATAACGCGCCACGATATTCTGCTAAGCGGGCTTCCAGCCATTTGATAGTTTCGATGTCCAGATGGTTAGTCGGCTCATCTAGTAAAAGCAGGTCGGGTTCATTGATTAAGGCTCGGGCAAGCATTACCCGCCGCCGCCAACCGCCGGATAAGTCTTTCATCTGCATCGATTCATGCAAACCAAAACGCTTAAGCATGCTGGCGATCCGAGTATCAAAATCCCAGCCATTTAATGACTCGATTCTGTCTTGCAGCTTCTCTAACTTTTGCAGGTCTGCAGCTTCATCCTGACTATTGATCAGATGGTGATACTCACTTAAGACCTGACCAATTTCCGGTAGGCCTTCAGCAACGACATCAAAAACGTTACGTTCATCAGCATCGGGCATGGATTGAGGCAAAGCCCCTACTTTAAGACCCTTTTGAAAATTTATGACACCGGAGTCCGGATCACTACTTTTCATTAGCAATGACATTAATGAAGACTTTCCCTCGCCATTTCTACCCAGCAGGCAAATCTTTTGTCCCTCTTCAATCGCAAACGTAACGTTATCCAGTAAGGGGCGGTGGCCATACGCTAATGACACATTTTCAAAGCGGATTATACTCATATATTTTTTTACTAAATCTTTTATGTTTTCGTAAAATTGGCTCGCCAACTGATGATTTTCAACTATCCTTCATAGAATAAGCTGGCACTGCAATGCATGCAGGCATTATGCACGACTTTTAATTTGTCACCACTGTTAAATGTAATGGAGATTCGCATTGTCTAACAATCCGGTAACATCTACCGCGAAAAAACCAGACTTGGACTGGAGTCAGGTTCGCGAAACGATCAACATGCTGACCCTAGCTGTGTCTCAGGTAGAGTGCACCATGACAGACGGCGAAAAGTCAGTAACAGAGCTGACTCAGTCGTTTACCTATATTGCCAGTCAACTGAAGGAAGTTATTGATTCACATAAAGGTGAAGAAAATGACACCTCAGGAACTGACCTGGAGTCTATTAAGCTCAGTGCTGCAGAGATCCACCAGCAGATTATGAGTGCAATTGTTGCCTTCCAATTCTACGATCGACTCACTCAACGTCTAGACCACGTCAAGCGAGATCTAGGTTGGCTGAGTAATCTGGTAAGTGATCCTCAGCAACTCTACAACCCAATGGCATGGTCTAAGCTGCAAGAAGACATCATGTCGAACTACACAATGGAAGAAGAGCGCATCATGTTCCAACACATCATGAACGGCGCAAGTGTTGACGAAGCTTTGGATATTTACAAACATCACTTTAGTGCCAAAAAAGACAGCACTGACGATACCTCGGACGAAATCGAGCTTTTCTAAGGCAAGTACCTTTCAGTTAAATGCCTATTTCTATGTTTAGAAATAGGCTGAAGCGCTTTACCTATCCCTCTTCAAGCACCTCAATTACTCTTAGCTTATCATCGAGTGAGATTTTCCCTGTATTAAGTTGAACCATATTCTGTCCGAAACAAACACCAAAATCGTTTTTTCGATACTTAGCTAGCGTCTTTAGAGGCTCTTTGCCAATCTCGCCATGCTCATCAATGCAAGTCATAATACAGCGGCTACATGGCTTAACTAATGCAAACTCTATCTCACCGATAGCAATACGCTTCCACGAGTCTTCTTGAAAAGGGATATCGCCTTCAAGCACAATATTCGGCCGAAAACGGTTCATGCCAACAGGAACTTCCAAGCGGCTATTCAGGTCATCTAATGAGGCCTGGTTAGTCAATAAAATCGGGAAACCGTCAGCAAAGCTAACTTGCTGGCTCTCTGCAAAGAACTCACGGTCGACCTGGCGAAAAGTTGAGTCAGGCATATAGGCCAAAGCCACATTCACCCCCAAATAGTCTGAAATAACTTGTGTCCGGCGGTCTTGTACGGTGAGCGCACCCACTTCATCAGACCAGACACATACATCAGCTTCTTTAGAAAACTCACTTAGCGAAAAACTGACCTCAGGAATGCCCTCGTCCGATATATTTAAAGTACTACCATCAAAGCTTGCAGAAACTTTGGCTAAGGCGCTATATTTTCGCTGAGTAATAAATCGCCCGGCATCATCCACCAACATAAAACGTCGATCAAAACGCAAACCAAAGCGATCAATTTCAACTTCACTTAAGGATACCGGACCAAGAGATTTGACCGGATGAATATTCAAAGCGGAAATTTTATATTCAGACATTTAAGAAGCCTGTTCTTTGACGTAGTCAAGAACAGCTGTTGCAAGCTCATCAGGCTGAAATTTGGATAGCAAGCGATTACACCCAACTCGCTCTGCCATAGCCTGGTTAAAACTACCACTCAAAGAAGTATGCATAATTACATAAAAGTGGCTCAATCGATCATCTTTACGAATTTCAGTCGTTAGTCGATAACCATCCATTTCCGGCATCTCGGCATCTGTTAGCACAAGTAAGCATTGCTTAAGCTTTTCCGGATCATTATCCGCCCACTCCTTAAGCATTTCATAAGCTCTTAAGCCATTTGGTGCAGTAATGGTAGGTAAACCTAGCTTTTCTATCGTACCGGTCGCCTGTGCAATTGCGACCGGTGAGTCATCGACCACCAAAACAAACTTTTCTCCTAATGAATCAATCAACTCATTCTCGAGAAGCTCTTCAGAGACATCAGTTGAATACGGAGAAATATCTGACAAGACCTTCTCTACATCAATAATCTCGACAATCTGTTCCTGATAGCGTGTTATGGCCGTTAAGTAATGCGCCCTACCCGCCGCTACCGGAGGCGGCATGATATCTTCCCAATTGAGGTTAACTATTTGCTCTATTCCGGCAACCAAAAAAGCCTGCACACTTCGATTATATTCAGAGACGACAATAATGGATTCACTGTTAACCTCAAGCGGCCTCATACCAATTGCCTGACTTAAATTGATAACGGGGACAGTCTGCCCCCTAAAGTGAGTGACACCACAAATACAAGGATGACGATGAGGCATCGCAGTTAGGTTTGGTAAATTCAGAACCTCTTGAACCTTAAATACATTGATTGCAAAGGTCTGATGACCGCTAAGCTTAAACATAAGCAACTCTAAGCGATTTTCACCTACCAGCTTGGTTCTTTGATCGACCGAAGCCAAAACACCCGACATCTTACCCTCCAGGAAAGCAGCAAATTCACCGCTAAAATCTTATCATGCAAATGCTCTACGAAAAGCCAAGCCAAGCTAGGCGCGCAGATATTCATAATGTACTAAATAGCAATAAGTTTAGACCATAAAGAAGGTCTCGACTGAAGAATGAGCCGAATTTAATGATCGATAGGTAATAAAGATAAATTGGAGCGGGAAACGAGATTCGAACTCGCGACCCCAACCTTGGCAAGGTTGTGCTCTACCAGCTGAGCTATTCCCGCTTAATCTGGTGTGATTTTTTACTTGATCATACAAGAGAGAAGTAATAACACCCCTCTTAAAACCCGATTATTTACAGAGAGTTACGCCCTCAGATCGAGTGAGGGCGTATTATAGGGAGAGCATTTTTGTCATGCAAGTCCTTTAATAATAAAAAGCGTGAAAAAGATAACACTTTTGAAATCTATCTCGAACCTTGCCCGATCACCCTACAAAATCATCAGCAGACGCTTAGATTAAGCGCCCTTATCCTTTTCTTCATCTGAGGGCAGGTCATCTGTGTCACCGATATCGAAGTCTTCCAAGTTGAACTCTTCGTCATCGTCGTCATCCAGCGGGTCGCTTAGATCCAATGCATCTTCAATTTCCTTTTCCAAGTCCTCTTCAGGCTCATCCGCAGCATCCTCAATCGCTTGAGCAATATCGGCAGCCAGGTCCTCGTCATCCCCGGAAATGTCCAGCGCATCGGCCTCTTCCGGCTCATCAAGCTCAAGCTCCTGAGCGACATCACTTAAGTCATCGGTAGATAGGTCCACGACCTCTTCAGGCTCAGGCTCAGGCTCTACTAAAGGTTCGTCATCCTCTTCAAGCTCAACAAGCGGCTCGTCATCCTCTTCCAACTCAACTAGCGGCTCATCATCCTCTTCCAACTCAACAAGCGGCTCATCCTCTGGCTCCTGAGAGGCAACTGGAACTTCTTCGGGTGGCTCTTCAACAAAGTCTAAGCCATCATCCGGTTCTGCTTCGGGTTCTTCTTCCACCTCAGCACTCGCTTCAGTTTCTACATCTTCTGCAATTTCTTCAACATCCTGATCGCTCAGGATTTCTGTTTCTTCAACTTCCTCTTCTTCCTCTTTCGCCTGACGCTTTTTAAGCAAATAGAAGGCTAAGCCACCCAAGAGCAAGCCCCCTAGAACACCGCGGCCGATAATAAACCAAATCATCATATCGTCTTCTGACTCTTCTACCAGCTCTTCTTCCGCTTCGGGCTCTTCAACAGGCTCTTCCACCTCTTCCTTAACGGGCTCTTCGGCTGGCTGAGGCAGCTCTTCTTTCGCTTCCTCTTTAGGTTCTTCAGCTTTCGGCTCTTCTACCTTTTCTTCCGCAATTGCCTCTGCAGGCAACTCTTCTGGGGCATCTTCTTGCTCGTTCACTGACACGATATTATTTGAAGCACCCGCCGGTATCGGGAACTCAGCCTCAAAAGGCTTAGGCTTGAACTTGAATTTCTTTCCTTCAATCGTCTCGGCCTTTACCTTAACAGCCACTTTATACAAGCCATCGCCTTTATCTGGCTTAATCGGTAATACCCAGCGCCCCGCCTCGGCATCTAATTCCAAGGCATTGATTAAACTACTCCCATCAGGAGCATTTACCTTCGCAAATATATTGGTATCAGTCAGAGATATCGTCTCACTCATCGGCGTGACCACTAGCGCATAATGAGCTTCATCTCCTTCCCCTTTAACCGAAAATTCAAAATCAAAAGGCGCTCTCAAATTAATAATCTGGCGTTTCTTACGCTTAAAGGTTTTCCCATCAACCAAGACCGTCACTTCATACTGACCGACCTTACTTAACTTACGAATAGCTTCTCTAAAAACGCCGTCTTCAGGAACCTCATCCGACATAGACTTCTTAGCCGTTTTATTGCTTTCTGTTTTAAGCTGCAGCTGCACATCTAATAACTGCAAAAAATCAGGATTAGTAACTGTCTTCCCTTCTTCACTAAAGCTAACGTCAACATTCAAGGGATCACCAGCGAAGAAATTGACCGGTAGTTTGCTAACATTAAGCTGCAAGTTACTAACCACTGTCACCTGGCTTCCTGGTTGAACTTCGGAGTTAATCTTCCACGTGCCTTCTAAAGGACGACTGACAGTAATCAAGTCATAACCTTTATCCTGATACCATTTGATATCCTCACCCTGGTTTTCATAGCTATATACTTTTTCATCAGGAGATAGAATTTCGGTCGGAATGCTGCCATCCCCTCTAAAGATCAAAGCAGTAAATTCTTCGATGCTAGAATCGATAACAAACTCATTTCCCTCGATAGGTACCTGCTCACTAGGAACGGCCTGTTCAAGAGCTTGGAGAAAAATTCGAGTCAGGTCTTCAGGGGTCTCGGCAACCGCCGATTGTCCACCCGTTTGAATAGCTAACTTATCCATTAAGGATTTATCAGCATTTTTTGACAAAGAGATTGAATGAATCTTGGCGCCCTTCTCTTTAAAGGTAGCCATCACTGAAGTTAGAATACGCTCACGTTCTGAGGCATTTTTCTCGGGGTCTTTATCAATATCGACCATGCCATCAGTCAGTAGAATGAAATGAGTATTCGAGAAGTCCTTACCTTCTTTATAAAAATCATCAGAAGCCTTCTCAAGCACTGCCCCAATATTTGTATATAGCGCTACAGAATTGATTTTCTTTGCTTTTTCTTTAGCGTCAAGACGCCATTGCTCATCAACAGCTTTTAACTTGACCAAATTATTAACCCATTGACCAAAAGTCCAAACACCCGCTTCATCGCCATCGGGAATCAGCTCAGTTAATAGGTTAACCGCCGGGATTCGCAAGTTGGCCGGATCATTCTTCTTCATGCTCCCGGAGATATCGATCAGCATACGTATATCGGCCCCCGCTTCATTAGCAGCGGCATCTTGTGCGAAAGCATTAGCTGAAATTAATACATTGACGAAGACCGCCAGTGTTAACATACGCTTAATAAGGCTAAGCCCTCTCAGCTTTTGCGTTATCACCTGGCGCGCAAATGATAGTTTGGAGTTCATAGATTCCCCTGCATGATCCCGGCCCAAACAAATGAGGCATTATGGACAAAATTAGTCGAACATAGATAATTTATAGCAGGTTTTACAACAACAACAATGCGATATTAAAAGTATTTTCTCTTAAATTAACGCTTACCTGTTGTTTTTATAGAAGATTAGTGTGTTTCACTAAGTTTAGAGTGATGAAGGTAAATGTTTTCCTAGCTCGACGTTATAGGCATTGATGAGCTTAAAGCGATCTTGCTCTAGACCGTTGATGGACACTGACTCTTTAAACATATCTAAAGGACGCACCCACAATCCAAACTCGCCATATAAAGCTCTATAGACAACCAACTTTTCCTCTGTCTCGCTATGCGTGACCAGGCCAAGTACCTCGTATTCAGCCCCCTTATAATGCTGATACAAGCCTGTTTCGATACCACTCATCCAGCCTTCTCCATACCCAAGAGTCTTCTCATAACCGATTCCAACATCACCACAACGATCATTAATGCATAAGCGGCGGCAATATAAACCCCTGCTTGAAGCGCTTTATCTGTGTGACCCAAAACCCAGTCATAAGCACCAACAAGGTAGGCGGGTGCCAGCCAAATACTTGCATCTGTCGCAATATTGATAGGCGTTAACAAGAGGACGGCAACCAGAACCCTTAAAGATCGCCGGGTTCGACGTAGCTTGAGATTTCTGGTCATTCGCCAAAATACGGCAATCATCACGAGCGCGGAAATCAGGTACACTGCCCACGCAGCAAGGTATGAAAAACTTTCCAACTATCTATCCTTAAGCCTATATCAACTAAACAAGATCGAGCGAGCCCATCTCATTATTAATTCGCAATTTTTAGTGTAGTTCATCTGCCTGACAGCCATAACAAACTAAATTATGTAGTCTTCCCAATCGTCTTCTGAAACCAGGCTTTCGCTGATTGCTTTTGAGCGCACCGAAATGTGATTTTCATGCATCATAATTTTGCTACCCGCGATCAAGGGGTGCCACTGGGGTAGCGGCTTCCCTTCAAATAGCAAACGATAAGAACAAGTTTCAGGGAGCCATACCGAGACCTCAGGTAAATCAGTCACACTTAGGTTAAGACAGTCAGGCACATAATTGTTTCGCTTGGAATAGACAGTACACTGACAAGCATCCGTATCCAGATATTCACAGCTGATACAGGTAAACAGCAAGTCATCGCTGTCTTCATCCTGGAGCTTATGCATACAGCACTTACCACAGCCATCACACAGAGCTTCCCACTCTTCTTTCGAAAGCTGGTCTAAGGCTTTTTCTTTCCAAAAAAACTTATCTACCGCCAATTGACTCGTCTCACCGTCATTAATTTAGCCGTGCAAACTATCTTTAGGTGGCTTATATAAATCCAACATTTCCGGGTCTTTTGCTGGCGGCATCTGCAAATAAAAGCCTTTCTCAGCAATATCGTCCAAAATTTTCTTAGCATCCGCACGGGCCAATTTCTTTTCTGGCGTGAGTATCATATCCATCACATGCTCAGCTTGCCCAAATA
>NZ_LWFE01001006.1:0-5780 GCF_001635675.1 Oleiphilus sp. HI0061
TTATCGCCTTGGCACCTGAATCTGAGAATTGATGCTGCATTTCTCTAGGCGTGTAAAGAGGGTTTGTGTTTACCACGACTAAACCAGCACGCAACGCGGCGTAAGCAGCAATTGGGTACTGGCTTAGATTTGGCAGCTGTATCACTATCCGGTCACCCTGATTTAGGTTCTCTTGCTGCTGTAAGAAACAGGCCAAAGCCTTAGATTTAGCATCGATTTCAGCAAAGGATAATGTTTGCCCGAGACATGAATAAGCTGGTTTTTCTGCGTATTTTTGAAGAAAGCCCTCTAAAAAGTCGGCTAGGTTGTTGCGTGAGAGTGTTGTGTTTATCTGTGTCATCGGTAACCCCAAAGGTGTTTATTATTATGAATCTAGATTAGGTGGGCCTAGCAGCTCTTTATCTGCCTTACCTAGAAATAGTTTCATCGATAATTTCTGAATAATGGTTCCGTAGGGAGGATAGAATAAACCAATCGGAAAGAATCGATGTCGTTGAAAAGTCGATCGGGCATGGGATAGCTCACGAAACCCTTCTTCGCCATGGTAACTGCCCATACCTGAATTACCCACGCCACCAAAAGGCATGTCGTGATTGAATGCATGCCAGCCCCAATCATTAATGCTTACTCCACCAGACAGCGTGTTTTTCATAATTGTGTCTCGTATGGATTTATCATGGCCGAATAAATAGAGTGCTAGAGGGCGTTCCCGGTCGTTTATAAAGTCAATTACTTCGTTGATATTATCGTAGGGAATCACAGGCAAAATTGGACCGAATATTTCTTCTTGCATCAAATTCATATTGAGATCAGGGTTCTTTACAATATGAAGCGGGTACTGCCGCCCCTTGCCAATAGAACCGCAAACGGTTATGTCTGCCCGATGCGCTTTCGCGTCGTCAATTAGGCGCCTGAAACGTTCGTCTGCGCGGTCGTCTACCAATGAGGTGTAATGTTCACTACCGGAAGTCGAGGGATGCATTTTTATAAACTGTTTCTTTACGGCCTCAACAAACTCATCAATATTATTTCTAGGTACTAACGCATAGTCAGGTGCTAAACAGACTTGACCGCTATTCATGGCCTTACCATGCGCAATTCGCTTAGCGGCATCATTCAGGTTGGCGCCTTCACACACAACTGCCGGCGATTTTCCACCGAGTTCTAAAGTGACAGGTACCAGATTTTTAGCCGCGTTACTCATGATAATACGCCCGGTTTTAGGCGAGCCTGTAAACACCAAATGATCGAAAGGCTGCTCTGAAATTTTCATCGCATCCGGGTGGTCACCAGGCAACACATCCACCAAGTCTTCAGGAAAAATTTCGCTAAGCATTTCTTGCAGTAATGCGGCTGAGTTAGGGCAATTCTCCGGCATTTTGATCATCGCTCTGTTGCCCGCTGCCAAAGCTGCAATAAGAGGCCCTAACGCTAGGTATAAGGGAAAGTTCCATGGGCAGATGATTCCGACAACACCTTTGGGGTGGTAATGTACTTTGGCTTTATTACTTGTGAAGAGTAACTCCGTGGATCTACGACTAGGCTTCATCCACTTTTTGAGTTTGTGAACTGCATGATTGATTTCTAAAACGGGCCCGAGCACATCAATAAGTTTAGATTCAGCTGGTGCGCGCCAGCCAAAGTCTTTGGCTGCTGCAGCGGTAATGGCATCTTGGTAACGCTGAATTTGGCTACGAAGATTTAGAAGATTTTTTTTCCTCTCATTGAAGGAAGGGTAAGGATTAGCTCGAGCCGCTGACTTAAGCATAGTTAATCGTTCTTCAATAGATGTATCGTGAGTAGAAATTTTCGCCGCGCAGTTCATTTGTTTGCCTCTATTTTTATCGATTTAAACGTGCTTATGTTGTGTACTATTTGAATGTTTAATGTTCAAAAGTTGTGTATTTTATTACGTAATAGACTTATTGCTCACAAAAGTGATTTGTACTCATCATTTAGTTGAGCATGGTTGATGGTGACAATATTAGGTCGGATGCCTTTTCAGCAATCGCTATTACAGGTGCATTGGTATTGCCGCTTATTAAAGTGGGCATGATCGATGCGTCGACTACTCGTAGCTTTGAGATGCCATGAACACGCAACTGGTCGTCAACGACAGACATATCGTCATTACCCATTTTGCAGGTACCCACGGGGTGATAAACCAGACCTAAACGATCTTTGCACGCTTGCAGAATGTCTGCATCGGAGGTGATATCAGCTCCTGGGTGAACTTCGTCGCCACGATGATCATCAAAAGCTTCAGATGCTAGGATTTTTCGCGCGACCCGAATGCCGTCAACCAAAACTTTTTGATCTTTTTCTTGAGAGAGGAAGTTAAAATCGATTTTGATTCGATCGCGAGGGTCTAAAGACTTTAAGCTTAGTTGACCACGACTTTCCGGTCTGAGTACGCACACATGTAGGGAGTAACCATGTTGCGAAAGTAAACCAAGATCTCTGCCGCAATCATCAAAAAGAAGTGGTACGAAGTGCAGCTGAATATCAGGAACCTCAACAGAAGGACCAGATTTCAAGAAGCCGCCAGATTGGGTTATCGAATTAGCAAGATTACCTTTTTTAGCAGTAAAGTAATTAAAAGCATCTGGCAAGGCTTTTAATAACCCGGATGGCGTAATAGAAAATCCGTCTTTTTTCTTGCTTTTTACCAATACACAAGCATCAACATGTTCTTGAAGGTTTTTTCCTACTCCTGGAAGATCATGAACGACAGCTATACCTACTTTCTCGAGCTCCTTCTTATCACCGATCCCGGACAGCATGAGAGTTTGTGGTGTGTTAAACGCACCACCACACAAAATAACTTCTTTTTTAGCATGAGCGGTATACTCTTTTTCTCGTTGCGAATAGACCACACCTTTGGCCTCTTTATCTTCGAGAATAATTCGATTAACTAAGGCTTCACATTGTATGTGCAGATTTTTTCGAGTACGAGCAGGCTTTAAATAGGCCCGTGAGACACCGCACCTTTCGCCATTCTTGATTGTAAACTGATAATAGCCCACACCTTCAAATTGAGGCCCATTGAAATCGTCATTTAAAGGGTATCCCGCTTGCTCAGAACCTTTTAGGAAGCACTCATTCAAGGGGTAAGTATTTTGTGTGTTTGAGACATAAAGAGGACCTTGGCTGCCGTGGTAGTCATTGCATCCTCGCTCATTTGTTTCGGCTTTTTTAAAATAGGGCAACATTGAATCGAATTTCCAGCCCTTATTTCCTTGGGCTTCCCAGTGATCATAATCAGATTTATCGCCTCGAACATAGACCATTGCGTTGATGGCGCTACTTCCGCCTAAGGTTTTTCCTCTGGGGCAGAACATTGGTTGCCCCTTACGAATGTCGGCAACGGCTTCAGACTCATAGCCCCAGTTATATTTTTTACTATACATAAAGTAAGCAAAAGCTCCGGGTATTTTAATCATTGGACTTTTGTCTTCAGGTCCGGCTTCAAGTACCAGCACCGAGTTCTTTTCATTCTCGCTTAAGCGATTCGCAAGCACACTGCCCGCCGAACCGGCGCCAACAATGATGTAGTCGTATATTAGTTCTGACATCTTGTCACCCAATCTAGAGTCAATATGGTTATCATGAGGGTGATGTTAACTGAGTGCTCAGCACCTAAGAATGGCGGGAGTTGCCAAGGACAGGTCAATAAGTGTCAATAACGATAAACTTCCTTACCCTTCTCGATACTGTGATGGCGCGCAGCCAAACCAGCGTTTGAAACTGCGCCCAAAATTCGACACATCTTCGTAACCAAGCTGTAAAGCGATCACATCTATCTTTTGATCTGTTTTCTTCAGCAAGTATTGAGCATTTTTTTTCTTGGCGTCTTCCATTAGAAGTTTGAAAGTCTTACCTTCTTGCTTCAGTTTTCTGATTAAGGTGCTCTTGGACATATAAAGCGTCTTGGCGGTTTGCTCGAGTGATAGTTCAAACTGAACACTCGAAAGAATTAGTTCATTCACTTTGTCTGATAATGTGCGTGATTCCAGTAAACGATTAAGCTCATTCTTACATTGTTGAGCGGCCATTTCGGCAGTAACCGGATCTGCTGAAACGCAGGTGATCGCCTTCCACTCCAATGGCATACCATATCGCAAAACTCCGTCTGAATAACGAATGCGCTTCGGCAAACACGATCCATATAAGTCACTCCAGTCAGGCTCTTCGAAAGGCAGCTCCAGAACGCATTCTTCTACTTTTGAGCCAATAGCAAATTTGATAATGTTGAAAACCAGCGCAGCAATCGTCTCATAAAGAACAACATCAATGTCTCCCCAATCGGCAAGGGGTTTTATACAGAGATAGATGTTCTCTTCATCCTCTTCGATATAGAAGCTGAGAATTTGTGCGCGAATTTTGTAATATTCACAAAGAAATACCAGGCTGTCTTCCAGGTTGGTTGCATGCGACAGGCCATAGCCTACATGGCCATGACTGGACAAGCTGATGTTCCTACCGACAAACAATCCTAACGAACGCGGACACCCCTTTTTCCACATATAGTGAATAAGCTGTTTCAAGGTATCCACTTTAATGAAGGGCTCGCTTTCGTTGTGATCAACCTGTTTCCAGAAAGGTTGTAGATCAATTCCTTGCTCTTCGGCATAGCGCGAGAAATGGTTTAGATAAGTAGCAGACAGAAGTTCAGGGTTCATAGGCTAAATTGATGCTTAGTTTTATCTTTATAAGCTAGCCGCAAGCTAGTTCAAATGCAATGAAAATACACAAAAACTTAGAAGAACTGAACGCCCCTTCCGCGTAAAGCTCCGTTTCCTAGGTCCGGATAGTTTAGGTTCGATAGATCCATACCACTTAGCGTTATAGAGTGCAGGCTAGCTTGTTTTTCTACAGTAGTAATGCCAAAACAAATTTATCTGGATACTAGAATTAAAAGGCGCGTCACACTTCAGCGACTAACAGACCTAATGAGTCGAAGATCTAATGAGTCGAAGATCTAATGGTTTTATTTTTTAACAGCGTTGCATGGGCGATTTCTGCTTGGGAGGAAGGATGACAGTTTGAATCTACTGCTGTTTCAGCATCAGCTAATGGCATGCAGTAAGATTAAAGCAGAGCACTAAGATATAAGCAGCTTATTGTCTAAGTTGCGTTTGTCTGGATAACTTGATTATGTCCGCTAATCACCAATTCCCGATATCAATCGACGATTCAGAATCAGTAAGTTTCGGCCAACCTTGAAGCAAGTGCCAAGGTCTGAAATTGGCACATTGCTGACTAAGATTGGGCAGGGCATTTCTAGGCTCTAGTCGAAACCGCTATTTAAGTAGGTCAGATTGCGTGCCGACTTTTTCACCTAATTAAAGAGTTCGTTGATTTAGATATAGGAAGAAAGAAGCCTCTCCTTCTAAACCAAGCGCCCCCACATATCATACTCATCAACCTCTTCGACCTCTACTTTAACCAAGTCACCGACACATAGGTGAGTTGCTCCATCGATGAAGACGTTACCATCTATTTCAGGTGCGTCTGCTGAGCTCCTACCTACCGCGCCTTCTTCAACCACTTCGTCAATGATCACCCATTGCAATGAACCAACCTTTGCTCGCAAACGTTCGGCACTAATCTCAGCCTGCTTTTCCATAAACCTTTTGTGCCTACTCTCCTTCACTTCTTCGGGGACCTGATTCGCCAAGACGTTTGCTGGCGCGCCCTCTACAGGAGAATACGTAAAGCAACCTACACGATCTAACTGGGCCTCTTCTAAAAAGTCCAATAGCTCCTGAAAATCTTGC
>NZ_LWFE01001007.1:0-8292 GCF_001635675.1 Oleiphilus sp. HI0061
AACACTTGAACAGCGATCTGCGCTTGGCCCTAAACATGGTCAAGCGGCTTGTGCGCAAAGCATTCAAGAAGCGCTCAAGCTGATTAAACGCAGTCTAATTCTTTGGTGTGCTGCACTTATTCTTCTTGAAGGCTACTTTTTTCTGATTCGTTTCTATTAGGCCCCCAGGATGACAACGCAACAAACACATATTGTCCATGGTGGCGACTTAGTCAGCGCCTCGATTCGCTATAACATTCCCGAATCAGATTGGGTGGATCTGTCAACCGGCCTTAACCCGATCACTTATCCTTGCGATGACATTCCGGCAACCGTATTCTCTAGATTGCCTTACCCTAGCCCGGAATTCAGGAAAACAGTCGAAGGCTATTATGGCCCGCATGCCTACCGCTCACTTGCTGGTACTCAAGAGATTATTCAACAACTGCCTTTGCTATTAGCAGATCTTCCTGTGATTTTGCCGTCCCTGGGTTACCAAGAGCATCAGTCTGCGTGGACAAACAAAGGCGCTGAGATTAGTTTTTACGATGCCTGCATCTTATCCAAAGCTGACGCCATGATTGAGCGGCTGATTGAAGCTAACTCACAACAGCATTTACTTATTATCAACCCGAATAATCCAAGCGGGCTCATGATTCCTCTAGAGAGCCTGTTCTCCTGGGCTGCCATGCTCGGAACTGACGCAATGCTGATCGTGGACGAAGCATTTATCGATCTAACACCTGAAGCCAGCCTACTCTCACGCCCACCCCTGCCCGATAACATTTTAGTACTGAGATCTTGCGGCAAATTCTTCGGCTTAGGCGGTATTCGGGCCGGCTTCATATTTGGCTCACCTAAAAGTCTCTCTCGCATACAGTTTCCGAGCAACCCTTGGCCACTCAACGGCCCAGCTATGCACATATTAAGCAAGGCCCTGCCCGATCGATACTGGCAACATGCCAGCCGAAAGCGCATCCAAACGAGCGCCCAAGAAATCCAAAGCTTATTTGCGCCCTTGGTTCACAACAAAGCGCTCAAACTATTAGCTGATAGAGGCCTGTTTATTAGCTTCCAAGGTAGCCCATCTTATCTCAGCGAACTCTATGAGTTCTTCGCAAAAGCAGGTATTCTCTTGCGCCTTATATCTGTGAACAACGATTTTGCCATGCTACGAGTCGGCCTTGTTGATCATTTGGATAAAACGAGCATTGAACGAATCCGGCAGTGTGTTGCCCAAGTTGCCAGCAAAAATGCCTTTGATTCGTTTATAAAAACCAGGCCTCGAAGGTCAATTTCTGAGCGTAACAAATAGAGTATTTTTTCAATGTCCGCCGAAGACCAGACTGTAAACTTTACGCACGATGAACGCGAAGCGCTCTATAAAACCATTTTTAATCGACGTGATGTCAGAGGAGAATTCAAGCCCGACCCGATTCCGGATGAGGTCTTGGCCCGCATATTGAAAGCCGCACATCATGCGCCCTCGGTTGGCTTTATGCAGCCCTGGAACTTTATGTTAGTTCGCTCAAAAACAGTTCGACAACAAGTACAAGAGGCTTTTACTGATGCCAATAACGAAGCCATGGAAATGTTTCCGGACAACAAGAAGCCCCTGTATCAGTCTCTGAAGCTCGAAGGAATTTTAGACTCACCGCTTAACCTTGTCGTCACCTGTGACCGTCAACGCGGCGGCCCTGTTGTGCTAGGCCGCACACATATAAAAAGCATGGACTTAAACAGCACCGTCTGTGCCGTTCAGAACTTATGGCTGGCAGCACGCGCTGAGAATGTAGGTATTGGCTGGGTTAGTATCTTTGATCAGGACAGAGTAAAAGCAATTTTAGGCATTCCCGAACATGTCGTACCTGTCGCCTACCTATGTATGGGCTATGTCTCTGAATTTAAAGTGAAGCCCGAACTCGAAAGCAAGGGGTGGCGAGAACGTCTGCCATTGGAGGACTTAATCTACTTTGATCAATGGCAGCAACAAAACCGTGAAGACAGTCTAATAAAAGTTATCTCTGACCAGCCCGAAGTTTAATTATACAGCGACCTGAGGTGGCAAAACGTAGTAATAAACACTGAAGAAATGACAAATACTGCCCCCCAGTACAAACAGATGCCAGATTGCATGGTTATAGGGAATTCGTTCGACCAAATAGAAGACAACACCAAGAGTATAGATTATTCCGCCCAAAGCGAGTAAAAACACTCCTCCTTCCGGTACTGATGCGAGCAAATCCTCAGCACTTAGAATCACCAACCAACCCATAAGCAGATAGCTCGCGACGCGCAAAAGTGAAAACCGATGCTTGAAACGTATTTTCAAGAAGATACCGAAAAATGCAATGCCCCAAACAAGGGCTAATAAGCCCCAACCACCGACTTCTCTCATACTCACCATGAGGTAGGGTGTATAAGAACCTGCAATCAGGAGGTAAATAGCACAGTGATCGAACATCTTCAGCTTATCTTTTTTAACCGGGCATCGCTCGGCATGATAAAGCGTCGAAGCTAAGTATAAAGCCGTTAGACTCAAGCCAAATATACTAAAACTGGCGACTCTCCATACATCATCCATTGGAATTGCAGCGATTAACAAGACAAATAAACCCGCAATGCTTAATAGCACACCTAGCCCGTGAGTTAAGGTATTTAGCAACTCGTCTAAACTATGTTCCAGGGTTTCCACCCGCTTATTATCAACTGGCTGATCGCCCGTTTTGTCCACCACTTTGCTCATAATCACAACTTGCGCCTCAAATTTAAGTGCACACATGTTAGCTGAAGTTGGACAGAATAAGTAGTCTATTTTTTAACCATAGTTAAGTCTGACCCTGCATAGTGACTACTAACTTACGTGAACCAGCTTGATTTCTATGCTCCCCAAGATAAATCCCTTGCCACGTACCCATCGAGAACCTTCCCGAGTTAATCGGAATAGTTAAAGAGCAGCCTAGCAGCGAGGCTTTGATATGAGCGGGCATATCGTCAGAACCCTCGAGTATATGATCATAATAGGGTGCATTTTCCGGCACAAACTTATTAAAGTGCTTTTCCATATCACTGCGGACATCCGGGTCTGCATTTTCATTTAATGTGAGTGATGCTGAGGTATGTTGAATAAACAGGTTCGCTAGACCTATTGAAATCGTATTGAGCTCAGGTAAGGCTTGCTCAATTTCCCGAGTGATCAGATGAAAACCGCGGGAGCGGGCTTGAAGCTCAAGTTCTTTTTGTAGCCATACTGTGCTCATCGTTAAAGTCGCGCCCTCTTGATTCAAATTAACTAAACAATGTAAGCCTGGGGTTCTCCCTCGGCAAATCTTCTAATATTTGCGGCAGCTTTGTCCAACAAGCGCTGACGCGCCTCTTTACTCGCCCAAGCACAATGAGGGGTAACAATTAAGTTTGGAATTTCTCTATCCAGTAGTACATTTCCACCCTTAGGCGGTTCAACGGATAAGACATCTGTTGCTGCGCCGGCCAAGCGGCGTTCTTTCAATGCCTCGGCCAAAGCGTTTTCATCCACAATGCCACCTCGAGCAAGATTTAATAAATAGGCCGAAGGCTTCATTTTAGACAGGGCATTGGCATCGATTAGATTTGTAGTTTCATCACTCAGCAGGCAATGAATAGATAAGACATCAACTTGCGGCAATAGCTCTTCCAAAGCCAAGCGAGGATAGCCATCAACACTTTCCAAGCTTTGACCGGAACGAGCTGCCAGTATAACCTTCATGCCAAAGCCTTCGGCCATTTTTGCAACACCCTGTCCAAGGTCACCATAACCGAGCAGGCCAAGCGTCTTGCCTTCCAGTTCAACAATAGGGTAGTCCATCAAACAAAAAATCGGACTTGTACACCAGCGTCCATCTTGAACATCTTTAGCGTAATCCAATAAACGGTTTGTTAGTGCCAGCAACAAAGAAAAGGTATGCTGAACAATAGCCGGGCGCCCATACTGTGTGACATTACAGACCCTAACACCGGCCTCTTTAGCCGCTTGCAAGTCAATATTGTTCGTCCCTGTCGCCGTAACGGCTATCAGCTTTAGGCTGGGGTTACTTGTTATTTCTTTCTTCCCCAATAGCACTTTATTGACAACGACCACCTCAAAGCCTTTTATTCGTTCACAGACATTCGCTGATTCCGTCGTATCATAAGATTGATATTGGCTAAATGAAGACTCGATATCACTCAGGTCCAGACCATCTCCCATACTTGCTACATCAAGGAAAACCCCTTTCATCGCGCCACCTGCCTTAAGATCAATTTTGCTTCGCCAAGAAAAACGAGAGTATGTCATATCAAGCTAATTGATGACAAAAACCTGTTTAGGTACCCGAAGCTTTTTTCTTTCTAAGAGCTTGAGCTGACAATATGCGGTGTCTGTTGCCACTTTCGAATGAAGGCCGGGATTTCGGGTGCTGGGATTGGCTTAGAATAGAAAAAGCCTTGAGCATAATCACAACCAAGCCCGATTAATGACTCTTCCTGCTTCTTAGACTCGATACCTTCAGCCAAGACCTCGATAGATAAGCTATCAGCTAAGGTAATGATACTCTTGACCAGTGCTTGATCAGAGCTGTTGTTAATTAACTCATTGACAAACATACGGTCAATTTTAATCTTTGACAGGATATGGCTGAATTTTTTGATATAACCAAGAGACGAATAACCTGTACCAAAGTCATCAATACTGAATTTAAGCCCTGACTTAAGTAGCTGCTTAATACCCTTCATCACAACAGGGTCGTCGTCCAACATCAAACGTTCTGTTACTTCCAGCTCCACCCAATCCAAGGTTTGCAAAAATACCTGGTGATTATGCGTCCAGTCAGATAACTCGCGATGGTGAAAGTTAGTTGGGCTAAAGTTGATAGCAACGATAAATTCTTCATTGAAATCACTGCGCCACTCTTTAACCTGCGCAATGGCATGTTCAAATACCCAGATGTCGATATCAAATATCTGACCGGTTTTTTCGGCAACCGGAATAAACAAGTCCGGCCTAACCTTACCCAGGTCTTCATCTTCCCAGCGTAATAAGGCTTCGAAACCGGTAATACTCATATCGCGCAAATCAATCAAAGGCTGAAAATAGAGCTCTAGTTGATTATTAACGATCGCATCTTTCAATTTACTCTTAATCGTATTGTGCAACACGATGTTATACATCATTGACTCGTCAAAGAATGCAAAGGTATTACGGCCTGCTTCTTTGGCTTTATACATCGCGGTATCTGCACGACGAATCAAATCTTCAGTATTCTCGCCATCTTCAGGGTAAAGCACGACCCCGATACTACAACCTAATTGAAGCTGCGAGTCACTTAAGACAAAGTTTTCTTTAAAGGCCAATATCGTTTTATCAGCAACATCCTCAGCATCTGCGCGAGTGTTGCACTGAAAGCAAGCGATGAACTCATCGCCACCAAAACGGGCCACATAACCTCCGTAGCGAGTGATCAACTTCTTCAAGCGGGAAGCACTATCCAGCAGAATCTTATCGCCTGTACTATGCCCCAGGCTGTCATTCACCTCTTTAAAACCATCCAGGTCAATAAAAAAGATTGCCAGCTTCGAGTATTCGGCGTTTTCCTGCTGGTTAAGCATTTCATTTTTCAGGTGATATTCAATATGGCGACGGTTAGGCAAATTTGTCAGCATGTCGAAATTTGCCTGATGCTCTAACTGGTCTTCATAGGACTCTTTTGCCAAAGCAAACTCGGCAACCTGCTTTCGTCCCCGGTTCAAAGCTTCAACCAAGTCAGTAATTTCATCACTGTATTCGGGGCGATTCAGCACAATGGGCTTATAGGTTTTACTTGTTAGCTGAGCCGGCTGAACGGTTTCACGGCTAATTTTGGAAAGGTGGCGCGTCACTGCATTTTTAACAATCGTACTGAAAACAAAACTAATCAAACCGATCATCAAAGTGGAACTAATAAGGATCACGATCATCTGGTCTAATACAGACTCGGTAATCAACTCATCTTTCACATCAACTTCAATCTTACCCATATTCTGGCCGTTAAAGACCAAAGGGCTCGACAAACTTACTGGCAATTCAATATCCCCGTACTGATATTCATTGCCCAAGGCTTCTACAATTCTAACACCCTGAATTGAAGGCATACGATAGACGCCTTCCAGCAAGATATGAGTGCTATCCTGATCGACGTTCCATAAGCTTCTAGCTAACTGCTGATTAACGGCTTTGATGGTATCATTCGCTTCTTCGTAAACAAAAAGCCTTCCATCTTGATATTGTTTTACCAGCAATACCGATACCGTCACCACGGTAAAAAAGATACCGAGTGATACAAAATAAAAGGTCAAGCGGTGGCCCAGTTTCTTAAACCTTAAACCATGCTTCAACTTTTCTAGTGCGGAAAGGCCCAAAACCGTATCCTACCTCTAGGTGAATTCGAAGAATCAATCTATCTACACTTTACATACAGCGTGATACAAGCTTAGACCATATTTTCAACAAACCTAGTAAGTCTGCTCGAAAAGTTAAGCCATCGTTGTAAGTAGATACTTTGCTTATATCTTAAGCAAAGGTATTATAGCCAGCTTTACGGAAGCATTACTTTGACAGCTTCTAAACTTTTTATTTGGAACAGCGAAACATGGCAATAAAGTCTGACAAGTGGATACGTAGAATGGCACAAGAGCAAGGCATGATTGAGCCATTCGAACCAGGGCAGGTTCGAACCGGTGAAAATGGCCGAATTATCTCTTATGGAACATCCAGTTATGGCTACGATGTTCGCTGCAGCAGTGAATTCAAGATCTTCACAAACGTCCACTCAGCAACCGTAGACCCTAAACAGTTTGATGAAAACAGCTTCGTCGATATTGATAGCGATGTTTGTATCATCCCACCAAACTCCTTTGCTTTGGCTCGAACTGTTGAGTACTTCAGAATTCCTCGTAGCGTCCTGACTGTTTGTTTGGGCAAATCTACTTATGCACGCTGCGGCATTATCGTTAACGTCACCCCATTAGAACCCGAATGGGAAGGTCACGTCACACTGGAGTTCTCTAACACCACCAATTTGCCAGCAAAAATTTATGCTAACGAAGGTGTTGCACAGATGCTGTTCTTCGAATCTGACGAAGTATGTGAAACAAGTTATAAAGATCGTGGTGGAAAATACCAGGGCCAGACTGGCGTAACGCTGCCGAAAACTTAGTTTAACTGCCTCTTCAAGTCTGAGAGAACACAAGTGGAGCAAGAAGGCGTTATCAAATATCAACTGGTATTCGAGCATCGAAGCATCTCGATTGACGATACCAGTTTGGCCGAACTGAACCAATGCCGCCAACAAATGATGGCTCACGGGTTAATCGGCCAGGATGATAATCGCTATGAAGGCTATGGCTTTGGCAACCTATCACTGCGTTGCCAGTCAGACTCTAGCATTGAAGCGCCTCCTTCTTTCTGGATCAGCGGCACCCAGACGGGCCACCTTCCAACGCTATTCCCTCGGGATATATGCCTCGTAAACCAAAGCCACCCTGAGACAAATACAATACATGCAGAAGGTGAAACAAAGCCCTCATCGGAAAGTATGACGCATGGCGTCATCTATAAGCTTAGTGCCCGAATAAAAGCTGTGGTGCACGTTCACTCCACAGAAATATGGAAGCAACGTTCAGCGCTCAAGCTAGCTTCCACCCCCAAAGAAATACCTTATGGCACGCCAGAGATGGCAGAATCAGTGCGCCAACTATCCGCTCAATTATTACTATCTGAGAAGTCTATTCTCTTTTGCATGGACGGCCATGAAGACGGCGTTGTTGTGGCTGGTGAGTCTCTTTCTCAGTGCACCCAAACGCTAATCAACACTTTACATAGAGCAGCGACATACTCGTAAGCTTATACCAACTACCTGCAGGCTAGGCACAATGAACCGATTGAAGTTTCAAAAATCTCTCAACTCTCTTAGAGGCTGGCGTGAACGGGCATTTATGCTTGCAATAGCGGAACGCGCCCTTCCCAACGCCCTCCTATATCTTGACAGTATCGAGTCTGACAGCCCTTCAGACTCTCCACTCAAGCTTGCAGACATCGACAGCGCCTGGAACATGCTCATAATTGAGCAAGACGAAGAAGGTATTGTAGAGCTCCTCGATCTGACCCAGGCGAACATGCCTGATACCGAACAGAGCGAACATTATGGTGCCCTGCCAACTCACGATTGCCTAAGCATTCTAGAACAGGCTCTATTGGCTGGGATCAACGATGAAAAACCACGTGCATTGAGCGTTAGCCAACTGTCCTTGGAAACCATCACT
>NZ_LWFE01001008.1:0-10559 GCF_001635675.1 Oleiphilus sp. HI0061
CAATTGAAAAGGCTAGATGTGCTGATTGATTTCGGGATTTTGCTCAAGTATCAACTTCGAGAAAGAAAATTGAATGAGCAGCTTGTATTGGCCAAGCTGCCTGCAGACGAATATAAACTTCATTGCGCCTATTCAAAACAAATTAAAAATAAGATTGCGCCAAAAACACTCGATATGCTTATTGAAAACCTCGTCAGAACCGGTGAGCTTGATCGAATTCTAAAACGTTATCAGTGATCCACTTCATTAGATAAATTGCTGCTTTATTGGCTTGCGGCATACTGTGTTGATCGAAACTGGCTCAAACTATAATCTCTTGTATAGAATTCAGGGTGAGCTAAGGGCGCTAGTTGGATAGGTAAGGCTACTTTTGCGAGTGACAGGTTTTTCAGCAAGAAAGGGCCTTCTTCCTGAGCGTCATGAATCATTAAGCCATCGAACTCCAAAGGTATCCAATGCTTGCCAGGTGCAAGCTCACCTGAATGTTGGGTTGTGCCAATAGGTGTATTACTGGCGCTATAGAGCGAGGCTTGAAAGTAAAAACGGTTTTTGCTGCTGACGCTAATTTCGGTCTCTATTAATAAATTCCCTTGCGCATTGAGCTTATCTCGAAAGTTTCCGGTCAGCTCTAGAGCCGGTTCTGAAAGAGTGAAAGTAATAGCGTCTGCAAGTTTGTTGGTTTTGTTAACGATTAGTACTTTATATAAACCAGCAATTTTTTCTGCATCAATATCAATTCGATATTCGTAAATGCCGTCCTGATTTTCGTCAGTGAACTCAAACTGTTGCAGGTTCGAGCTTTCATTGTAGATTAGTTGGCCCAGAAACTGGCTTGGAATTGGTGCTTGGTTCGCGTCCTGAAGGCTTGCATAGATGGTTGCTATGTCTCCATGAAGATAGTATTTCTTATCGCTCCAGATTGTTAGTGCAGTATGAGTCTCTTCATCAAGGCTGGTCCGTTCATCAATTGCGTAGCGCTTCTCGGTGGGGTCTTGCTCAGCTGAGCTGATTTTTTGGTTATAGTCTGGGTAGCGGGTAAAGCGATTGTGATCATCAATGATTGCTTCATGTAGTGCAGTTTTTTGCTGGATAGCTTTAATTCTGTCGATGGGGCTCAAGGGCGCTTGCTGCTCGAGAACTTCTTCCTGATCTTCGGTTTCATTGATGTCGGTGCTTGGTAGTTTGGATGGTATTTTTGCTATGACATTATTATTTTCAGTTTTTTGCTGAGCCTGATCAGCAGAGGTCTTACTAACGACAGCAAGCTCGGGCGTGTCTGTGTTTGAGCTGTTGAGCCATAGAAGCCCGCCAATTGAAAGAATTGAAACAAGTGAGATTGTTATTGTTTTGTGTTTCTGCATTTTGGTTAACTCTTAGTTTAGGCGCTTGGTGACTTGGAGGGTAACCCTGGAACTAGCCGTGTAGTTCCAGGGTTCAGTCTATCTCTTGATTTTGCTTATCTTAGTTTGCAGTACAAGAGTCTATGCGGCCGGCCATGTTGCGTCCATTGCCGCAAGATAGGCCGTTTTCGATGGAGGTGTAGCTTGGAGAGTTTATGCCTCCGTTTCGTTCTGCATCGTGGTCGGTATAAACACTCGCCATATTATAGGTGCGCGGTGTGCCTTTATTGCTGTTATTACACTTGAAGGTCGGGCTGCCGTAGGCAATACCAAAGAATGTTTTGTAGGTATTCAGGTCGTCCCAAATATTGCGCTTACCGGAACCTTCACAGCTCATTTGCGATGCCAGGTTGATATAACCATCATCTTCGCCATTAAGCATAGCCGCAGATGCGCCTTCAATACCAGGGAAGCTCTTGTAACCGCCCATAACATAAACCGGAGCAGCTAGGTTGGAACCAATATAATTCTTAACAGTGTAAGAATCGTTTGTTTGAAGCCATTGTACACTTGGGTTGCAGTCTTTACCTAAGAATGCCGCGTTTATAAGTGCATCTAACCAGTTGCCGTTACAAACTCGGTCAGCACCTTCGGTTCCGGTTATTGCGCCGCCAAGCGTGAAAATCCCGAGAATGTCGTTCATGGCGGATGCATAATCAACACTAACGGAACCAGAGCTTGTGTAAGCCGTATTGTAGTTGGGTGCGCCTGAGACCGCATTACCGGCGATAAACATCATCTGCTGAGCGCCCTGACTATGCGATACAACCCAAAAGTCGTCATTGGCCGAGCATTGAGTGCCAGCTTGAGGGTGATTGAGGCCGTCTCCGTTACCTTGCTTGATAGAAATGATCTGTCGAGCAATTTCGCCAGAGGTTTCGTTTCTCCAGTAAGGGTAGCCGCTTTCGTCGGTTGAGTCGTAACCAACAATGGCATAATTGTCGCCAGAGCTCAGCAAGTCATCCATAAAGTCAGCACCGTTATAGTTGCTGAAGTGGGATGTTCGCCAAGAGTCGAGGGCATTGATTTTGATGTCGCCTTGGGTTCCGTGCCCGTGAACCATTATATAGCAGTTGTCGGCAGCCATCGCTTGCCCTGATCCCCATAATAGAGATAAAGAAAGCGCGCAGGTGGAAAGTATAGATTTCTTAGTTTTAAACATAGTTAGGACCTTTCGATATGTATATTATTTTTATTTTGCGTCCTGCGGACAAAGTACAACAGACACTTTATCTGACCATTATCTGAGAAGAGAGGGCCGACCTGTTTTTACTTGATCATTATTTATCGGGAATGGTAAGAAGACCATGACAGTAGAGGACAGAGTATTGGCATTTTTGGCAATAAATATAGGGCAAGCACTTAGGCTTACCCTATAGACTTTTATGCCTGTTTAGTCAGAAAAATTGGCAGCAACGTAGTCTGCAAGACGGGAGCGTTCAACGCTTTGTAGTGTGATGTGAGCATAGTGTTCCCAGTTTCGCATGCGGTCCATTGCAAAGCTGAAGCCACTCGTTGAGGCCGATAGATAGGGTGTATCAATTTGCTTTAGGTTGCCAATCGCAATGACCTTAGTGCCTGGACCAGCTCGTGATATGAGACCGTGCATTTGTGCAGAGGTCAGGTTCTGGGCTTCATCAATAATGAAGATCTTGTCGGAGAAACTTCGGCCTCTCATAAAACCGGAGCTTTTTATTTTTACGCGGCTTTTTAAGAATTCAACACTCGACTTCCTTTCGAAATCGGTGCCGTTGGGGTTGGCGCTCAATGTTTCCAAAGCATCGGTGATCGCGCCCATCCAAGGGCCGATTTTATCTTCTTCTTCGCCGGGTAAGAAGCCGATATCTTCACCCATTGGAACCGTGGCCCGAGTGACAATGATTTCATCATAAAACTTATCTTCGTACACCTGGTGTAGTGCCGCAGCTAGGGTTAACAGAGTTTTACCTGTCCCGGCTTCTCCGGCGATGGTGACGAAATCAATTTCAGGATCAGTGAGTGCTGCCAAAGCAAAATTCTGTTCTTTGTTTTTAGCTTGAATTCCCCAGCAATGATATTGAGATTCAAAATCGGGTAATAACTCAATCGTAGCCGTCTGATCGACAACTTGTCTCAATTGGCCGCGGAAAGTTTGATTACTGCTGGAGTCTGAATATATGTGAGTATTGATGCTCCAGTTGCGAACCCAGGGAGCAGTAATGTGATAGGTGATAAGCGTGCCAAATTCCTGAGAATCCTCTCGGTCAATTTTGATATCTATACCAGGCGCTTCCCACATTTCATCGGTAATTTCGACTTGGCCACTAAAGAGTAATTCGTCACCGACATTGGCTACTTGGTCATTTCGGTAGTCTTCTGAAATCAGGCCATGAACGCTGGCCTTAATGCGCATATTAATATCTTTAGTAACTAGAACTACTGCTACGTCACTATTAGCGTAGTTTTCGCTCAGTTGTCGGGTGACAGCAATGATTTCGTTGTCTGCAACCGGCGCACGTTCCTTTTCGAAGGTTTGGAAGAATAGCTTGCCCTCGTGATTAGTAGCCGGATATAAGGTGCAGGAGTCAAGGCTGATGCCTTTATCGAGCTGGTCTATTTCTATGTTGGATAATAGCTCGTCAAGATAACGGTGAGCCTGCCGAGCGTTGCGGGCAATTTCATTTTTGCCTCGTTTGTGACCATCGAGTTCTTCTAATACTCGAAGAGGAATAAACACTGCGTGTTCATCAAACTTGTAAATAGACTCTGGTTCGTGGATTAGTACATTGGTATCGAGTACATAAAGCTTCTTGTTGTGTTTTAACTTACTTTTTACCATACAAAAACCTCTGACTTATGCAACTTAGGGTTGATAGTTAACTGACCAGATTGTGCCATCAAGTGTGATGCCATCAATTAGAGCTAAGCGTATTTAGCTAGCAGCTTCATCGACGATGACTTTGAGTAGATCATAAGTAGTAATGATACCGCTCAGGTCTTCACCTTTTTTGACAAAAACGCGGTGTAAATGCTCCTCCATCATTAGTTTAGCGACGTCGACAATGGCTGTTTCCTCGTCGACGGAGAAAATTATTGGGGTCATAATATCGCCTACTTCTACTGGAAGTTTGGCCATGCCTTCAAAAATCATCATACGTAAGCGTCTTGCTTCGAGCTTCTCTTCTTCGCTGAGCTGTTCCTCATAAGAGCTATCAACAGAATTTAAGTGGAAGTCGGCAATATCTTTAAGTGTAGCAATGCCAATAAGCTGCCCTTCTTGATTAGCAACGGGGCTGCCAGAGATATTGTTATCAGATAAGAAGGCAGAAAATTGCTGCATGGTCCAGGATTGTGGGACAGATTTGACGTGTGGAGTCATAATGTCGCGAGCGTAGAGTTTATTTAGCTTTCCTGAAGTGGTGTTGCCAGTGTTCATGCTATGGGGTCATTCCTTTACTTAAATTCTACAGTAGTAACTTAAAAAAAAGACCTCCGAAGAGGTCTTGGTCTTAATCTTCTGGAAGTGTAACGTTTAGTTCCAGAATTGAGCAATCATCGTTTTTATCTAGCTGTACCTGAACTTGTTCTTGATCGACAGGTACATATTTTCTTATCACCTCGAGAATCTCTTGTTGGAGCTGAGGTAAATAATCAGGTTGTTCACGTTTACCTCGTTCATGTGCGACGATGATTTGTAAACGTTCTTTAGCGATTGATGCAGTGTTCTTTTTGCTGCTTTTAAAGTAATCGAAAAAACTCATGCTGTTGTAGACCCCTTAAACATACGTTTAAAGAAGCCCTTTTTCTCTGTTTGCAAGAAGCGATGAGGCAGCTCGTTACCTAGCAGTCTCTCTACAGCATCCGAGTAGGCTTGTCCGGCATTGCTTTCTTGGTCGTGAATAACAGGAACCCCTTGGTTTGAAGAGGATAGTACTGCCTGAGACTCAGGTATAACGCCTAGTAGTTTCACGGCCAGAATATCTTTTACATCTTCTACATTAAGCATTTCGCCTCTATCGACTCGCTCTGGGTTATAGCGAGTTAGTAGCAGGTGCTCTTTGACGGGTTCTAGTCCTTGCTCGGCACGTCGAGATTTACTGTTCAGGATACCAAGGATTCGGTCAGAATCCCTGACTGAAGATACTTCAGGGTTTGTGACGATAATCGCTTCATCGGCAAAATACAGAGCCATCTGTGCGCCGTGTTCAATACCGGCAGGTGAGTCACAGATAATGAAGTCGAAAGTCTTGGCAAGTTCAGATAGAACTTTTTCAACACCATCTTCGGATAGGGCATCTTTATCACGAGTCTGAGACGCTGGCAGGATGTACAGATTTTCAACCTGCTTATCCTTGATAAGTGCTTGGTTAAGTGTCGCTTCGCCATTGATGACATTTACGAAATCGTAAACGACGCGTCGTTCACAGTTCATAATTAAGTCCAGATTTCGTAGACCTACATCAAAATCAATGACTACTGTTTTTTTGCCCTTAAGGGCCAGACCTGTTGATATGGACGCGCTAGTGGTGGTTTTACCTACGCCGCCTTTTCCAGAAGTTATGACAATCGTCTTAGCCAATTTTATATCCCGTCTTACTAATTGTGTGTCGTTAAAAGGTTACGGTACAGCTTTGTTATTTGTATTCGGAAGTCCTTTGTAAGTGCTGTAATCCAGATCCGTTTTCGTTATATTTCAAGTTCTTTAAAGCTTAGTGTCTCGTTGCTTAAATAGACTTGAGTTGGTTTTTTTAGTGCTGCTTTATCGATATCTTCGCTGATTTTGTATTGCCCGGCAACAGAAACCAGTTCTGCTTCAAGGCTGTGGCAGAAAATTCGAGCATTCGTATTGCCCTTTACCCCTGCTAAGGCGCGACCGCGCAGTGCGCCATATACGTGAATATTACCATCAGCCAAGATCTCTGCACCGGCGCTAACCGGCGCAAGTATGATCAAATCTCCATCGGCAGCATAAACTTGCTGGCCTGAACGGATAGGGGTGTGAATGATTTTGCTTTGCTGAGGTGCTTGTTGAACGACAGTTTTAACCACTTCGACTGTTTCAACTTCTGTATGTACGACCTCTTTTACCTTAGCCTCTGGCTTTTCTGGTGCTGGCTCTGCCTGTCTTTCTTTCTGTTTTGCCAGTAGCCCTAAGCCTGCCTCTTTTGCAGCTTGCTGGTGCTTCTCTAAACCGCCCCTAACTGCCACTGCTTTAATCGAAAACTCACGACATTGGTTGATCAGTTTGTCAAAAGGAACACTGTCTTCTTCAGTAAGCTGTTCGATGTCAATGATGACAGGGAGGTTCTCGAAAAAGCCAGGGGCTTGTGTTGTCTTTGCTGAAAGCTCTTGCTGAATTTGAGCTTCGTCATAGTAGGCCAATTCCAGAACGGTCATCGGCAGTAAAGAGCCTTTAAGCTTTAGGCAGTTGCCAGATGAGCGAGTGGTAGAAGCGGTAGATTCAGGTGTCGCCTGATCGTTAGAGTTGGAGCTGACTGTGGCGCTAGACGTCATTGAGTTACCTGAGCTTGGTTTCTGTGCAATCAGGCCCGATTGTAAGCCAGTTGAGTCACGCACAGATACTTAAATTACAGTTATTGTTTGTGTCATGCCGCAGTTCGAATTAGAGTGCGGTTGATATAGTGAAATATCTTAACATGAGATTGATACTTTCGCTCGAATTTTTAGACTTAATGTGGGACACTTTCGCTCATTATAAAACTGGCCGCTTTTTATAGAGTCCTTAATTAAAAAAGGTAACCATGACCAACGAAATTATGTCTTTTGAAGACGGAGTTGAACAGGTTTCGCTTCGTGAATACACCGAGAAAGCTTATTTAGACTACTCAATGTACGTCATTCTTGATCGTGCATTGCCACATGTTGGGGACGGCTTGAAGCCTGTCCAGCGTAGAATCGTTTACGCTATGTCCGAATTGGGCTTGAAGGCGACAGCCAAGTACAAAAAGTCTGCTCGTACGGTGGGTGATGTCTTGGGTAAGTTTCACCCTCATGGAGACAGTGCTTGTTACGAGGCAATGGTCTTGATGGCGCAGCCCTTCAGTTATCGCTACCCCCTTATTGACGGACAAGGAAACTGGGGTTCTCCGGATGACCCGAAGTCTTTTGCTGCGATGCGATATACCGAGTCAAGGCTGGCTCCTTACGCAGATACACTTTTAGCTGAGTTAGGTCAGGGCACCGTAGAGTGGGCGCCAAACTTTGATGGCACCATGGATGAACCTAAAACTCTGCCAGCACGCTTACCTAATTTGCTATTAAACGGTACCACGGGTATTGCCGTGGGTATGGCAACTGATATTCCACCACATAACCTTAGGGAAGTGGCGAGTGCTTGTATTCGCTTACTTGATGACAGCAGTGTCAGCAATGAGCAGCTTGCTGAGAATGTTCTGGGGCCGGATTATCCTACTGGTGCCGAGATCGTGACGCCTCGTACTGAGTTATTGAATATCTACGAAACGGGCAGAGGCTCGATTCGTATGCGTGGAATTTACCACAAGGAAAACGGCGATATTGTGGTAAGTGAATTACCGCACCAGACTTCCGGGGCTAAAGTACTGGAGCAGATCGCTTCGCAAATGCAGGCGAAGAAGCTGCCAATGGTTGCCGACTTACGAGATGAGTCTGACCATGAAAACCCAACCCGTTTAGTAATTGTTCCACGTTCTAACCGCGTTGATATTGAATCTTTAATGGGTCACCTTTATTCAAGCACCGATTTGGAAAAAACCTATCGTGTTAACTTGAATATGATTGGTATCGATGGCCGCCCGGCAGTGAAAGGCCTGAAGGTTATTTTAACTGAGTGGCTTAGTTATCGAACAGATACCGTAACGCGTAGACTTAAATTTAGGCTCGATAAAGTCGAGAAGCGACTACACCTCTTGGATGGGCTATTGGTCGCCTTCCTGAATATCGATGAAGTAATCCATATCATTCGAACAGAAGATGAGCCAAAAGCTGTGTTAATGGCTCGCTTTAATCTGACTGAAGTTCAGGCAGACTATATTCTGGATACCAAGTTGAGACAGCTCGCTCGACTTGAAGAAATGAAGATTCGTGCCGAGCAGGAAGAACTTGAAAAAGAACGTAAAGAATTGAAGAAAATCCTAGGTTCTTCAGCTTTGATGAAGGCCTTGATTAAAGAAGAATTATTGGCGGATGCAGAAAAATACGGCGATGATCGTCGCTCCCCAATCGTTGAGCGGCAAGAAGCAAAAGCTTTCTCAGAAGCTGATTTGATTTCATCTGAACCCGTGACGGTTGTCTTGTCAGAGAAAGGTTGGGTGAGATCGGCTAAAGGTCATGATATTGATCCGGCAGGGCTGAATTATAAGTCGGGTGATGGCTACGCTTTATCGGCCAAAGGTAAGAGTCATCAAGGTGTCGTGTTTATTGATTCTACCGGGCGCTCTTATACCGTGCCGACACATAGCTTGCCGTCAGCAAGAGGCCAGGGAGAGCCCTTGACCGGTAAGATCAACCCGCCTTCGGGCGCAACGTTTAAAGCGGTCGTGCTTGGTGAACCAGATCAGAAACTATTGATGATGAGCAGTGCTGGCTACGGCTTTATTAGCAATATTTCTAACTTGCAGAGCAAGAATAAAGCCGGTAAGGCTGCTTTGTCCTTACCTAAAGGGGCGGAAGTTATGTCGCCTCAAATGCTAGGTACTGTTGAGGGCAATTATATCGCAGCAGTGAGTAACGAAGGGCGGATGTTGGTCTTTCCCGTGAAGGATCTGCCAGAACTGGCGAAGGGAAAGGGTAACAAAATAATCAGTATTCCTTCTGCTCGAGTTCAAAGTGGTGAGGAGTGGTTGGTGTCCGTGGCAATTTTTGCTGAAGATGATCATTTAGTGATTCATTCAGGCAAGCGTCACTTGAAGTTAAAATTCTCAGACTTAACGCATTATGTCGGAGAACGTGGCAGGCGAGGGCATAAGCTTCCTAGAGGGCTGCAGAAAGTTGATCGCATGGAAGTTGTAAAAAATGAGCCTAAGCAGGCAAAAGGTGAAGTAATTGAGTGAAATTATTCTGATTAATGTTTCAGGGCGTGATAAGTCCGGCTTAACCTCTGAAATTACAGGTATTATGGCGCAATATGAATTGAATATTCTGGATATTGGCCAAGCTGTTATTCATGATCACCTTACCTGGGGGATTCTGGTTGAAGTGCCAAATGAAGGCAGTTCTTCTGGAGTGATGAAGGAGCTTTTGTTCCGTATGCACGAGCTGAACCTCCAAGTTACTTTTCAGGCTGTGAGTGCTGAAGAGTATATGCATTGGGTCGAAGGAAAGGGTAAAGCGCGCTATATCGTTACCTTGCTTTCTCGCCTGATCACTGCAGAGCAAATTGCTAAAGTCTCTGAAGTGACTGCGGAGCATGATTTGAATATCGACAACATTACCCGACTGTCCGGGCGTCGTGGTTTGGATGTCGATCCTCAGTCGAGCCAGGCATGTTTGGAGTTCTCTGTTCGCGGAAATGTGCCGGATGCTGAGGCGTTGAGAGCTGACTTTTTAAAGATTGCCAGTGAGCTTAACGTCGATATCGCCTTCCAGGAAGACACAATTTATCGCCGTAATCGTCGTTTGGTGGTTTTTGATATGGATTCCACCTTAATTGAAGCAGAAGTGATCGATGAGCTGGCGAAAGAAGCGGGTGTCGGAGATCAGGTATCTGAAATCACCGAGCAAGCCATGCGTGGTGAGATTGATTTTACTGAGAGCTTTGCTCGGCGTGTTGGTTTATTGGAAGGTTTGAGCGAAGAAGTGCTAAGCAAAGTAGCTGCGCGCCTTAAGATGACTGAAGGTGCAGAAAGGTTGATCTCAACGCTAAAAAGCCTGGGTTACAAGACTGCTATTTTATCGGGCGGTTTTACATACTTTGCTAAAGGGCTGCAGGATAAGCTTGGTATTGATTATGTTTATGCCAATGAGTTGGAAATTAAAAACGGTAAAGTAACGGGGTGCGTGACGGGCCAAGTGGTTGACGGCCAGCGCAAAGCGGCTTTGTTGGATGAATTAGCCAAGAAAGAAAAAATAGGGCGTGAGCAGGTTATTGCTGTCGGAGATGGTGCTAATGACTTGCCAATGCTGAGTCGAGCTGGATTGGGCGTAGCGTTTAGAGCTAAACCTCTTGTGAAAGAGTCCGCT
>NZ_LWFE01001009.1:0-6513 GCF_001635675.1 Oleiphilus sp. HI0061
TGAGCGTTTCATGGCATCAGCGCCTTTCGTATACGAGGCGGGTAAGGTCATCACCTGAAGTAATGTGAAGTCGCAACGAGAAGTTAGTTGTGCAATCTCTTTTATTTGTAGCAAAGCAATCTCTTGCGCTCGCAATCCGAGCTTGAAACTGATTTGCATAATTGCAGTATTTTTCTCTGGATGACGGTTTTGCAGAATAACTTCGAATAAATGATGCTGTTCGTCTAAAGAGGGTACACGAGCTTGTCCATTTTTAGGCATAAATCAACCTTGCAAACAAAATCCGTAATAATGGGAATTTAACGGATTATAGGGCTATAAACAGAATTTATACACTTTACTTTTGATTCTATAGAGGTGTTACTACTAAGGATTATATAAATAAAATGTCAAAGCCTGCAGTAAAAAAAGGCACTTACAAGAGTTTTGCCTTCAATTACCCCAGCCGGTGGTAATTACCAATTTGATAGGTAATTCTTGGTAATTTATGTACTCTTATTAAAACACGCTTTGGCGAAGCGCTGTTTATAACGCACTTTTGTATTAAAAGTGCACCTCCTCAGCAAAAAAAGAGAATCCCTTTTAGTGCATACTTGAGAACACACCATACGTTGTAAAACATGCACATTCAAAATCAAAATACTCGAATATTGGTAATCCAGATAATATCAAAAACTGCTTTAACTGAAAAAAGCACCCTCATAAGTTAGTTTGCCCAATTTATAGATATAGTTGTAATTTTAGCTTTTTAGTTGCAAAAGTTTAGTTCTTTAGTTGCTCACCCACAAGTACCAGTCAATTACGCTTCACCAGAATATATAAGTGCGCATAATATATATTATGTTAAATAGATCGTGGTTATGTATATGGTGATTCGCTTCGTTATCATGTGTTCTACTCTGCTAATAAAACGCACTACCATCGGCACAATAATGTAGCAACACTTCTTATATGTGTGACCTATTCAGTTCCTTTGCATTATTGACTGTTATTTCCGTGACATAGTTGTTAACAAAAGCGGAACAAAGTGTGTAATGAGTTATTGGTGGGCATCTGCGACGATGAATGCTGGGAATAATGCCTCTACGGCAATCAGTCGAGGTATGTTGGTTTCACTGAAATAGTGAAGTTGATAAAACGAGCTATACTATTTAGCTGCTCCACCTTGTTTTGTTTTATCAAATTTTCTTTTTGTTAAGAACTTCTCTTCTGTCTGGAGATGCTGCATGTGTAAAAAACTATTGGGTTTTATGAAAGGCAGAGGATTCACGCTTGTCCTAAGCTTTTTCCTAGCATTTTTTTCACTTGTGGTGCATGCAGCAAGCCTTAGTGGCGTAGTGAAAGATCATCAGGGAAACTTAATTGATGGTGCGAGCGTAACTCTCTTTGAAGTATTGCAAGATGATACTTTTCTTCAAATTGGAGACACCCAAAAAGTTAGTTCAGATGGCGCCTATGAATGGGATGTTTCGCCTAGTAGTTATGTGCTTCGAGCCTCTTTTATAGCATCGGATGTTTCGCTTTCTGGTGCGCCAAATAGTGTAGCTATCTCATCCGAAGATTTTGAAGTTTATGTAGATACAATACGTGATTTACAGTTCGATTTTCTTGTCCTGTCTGGCAAGGTACTTGATACTAATAAAGCCCCTATCCCCAATGTATCAATCGAAACCAGCACGGTCTGGCACGGTCCTGAGCAAGGCCCCCTACTTCAGTTATCGACACGTAGTTTGGATCATGCCAGTGGTAGTGCTAGTACAGATGCTGAAGGCAACTATGTTATGTTGCTGTTCCCTAGTGATACCTGTATTGAATCCGGTTTTTACCCAGACAGCACTGACTGCTTGTATGACCTTACCTATACTCCAACAATCGAAAGTGGCTTTGCGACCTTTGTAAGATCTGATCTTGCCCTTAACAACGCGCTTAGTCTCGACCAGGAGCTAGTTCTACTTGATAGCATAATACCGAAAACTATTGCCGGGCCTTATGTTAAAAATATTAGCAACCAATCTGTGGTAATAGAATGGCAGACCGATGAACCGGCTAGAAGTACAGTTCAAGTGGTTGGTGGAGCGGTTTTTAAAAATAACCGTTTTCTAACAGAACATAGCGTTGTTATTAATAACCTGGATTCAAACACCGATTATGACGTAAATATTTCGACACGAGACGCACAAAACAATAGTTCTGAAACGCAAGTTCTAAGCTTTACCACTCAAAGTATTAGTGCTGACTCATTAGCGCCACAGTTTGTCCAACCTTTAGCAGCGACGTCTATCGGAGAAACCCAGTTTACGGTGGCTTTTTGTGCTAATGAGCCAGTGCAAGGAAAGTTTATCGTTGACGGAGCTGAGTATTTACTTAATGACTTCTCTCGCTGCCATAACTTGACTGTAGGTGATCTAAACTCGAATCAGACCTATGCGGTGTCAGTAGAAGTTACTGATATTAGCGGTAATGGCCCAACTCAGAGCCATATTAGTAGAGTTAAAACGCTAGCAGCGGCAGACTTGAACCCTCCTCTAATCGTCGCCGGGCCAACGGTTACTGATATTTCAGATACAGTAGCTGTAGTGAAATGGACGACAAACGAAGCGGCTAGCAGTGCAGTTTCATTTAACGATGGTATTAGTTACCGGGTTCAGAATAACACTGAGCTTGTAAGCGATCATTCAGTTCAGATTACAGGGCTAAGTGCTAATACGCTATATAATTTAACCGTTGCCTCAAATGATGCCGCTGGCAATAGAGCAACACAAACTCGGGAGATCCAGTTCCAGACAGCTTCTACTTCCGATACTGAACCGCCATTAATTATTGGGCGTGCTTTAGTTGAAGATGTATCAAACACTAACGCGATGATTAGCTGGCGTACCGATGAATCATCATCTTCTGTTGTGTCCATTGGCACAGAGCCTGATAACCTAAGCCGTGTCGAATCATCTCCCGGCTTTTCTGCAAAGCACCAATTGAGCGTCACTAATCTCTTACCTGCGAGTACTTATTACTTCTCAGTCGAATCAAGCGACCTAAGCGGAAATCAAGTTCATAGCAACGTTTCTTCTTTTACGACCCAATCGCAAAGTGTCTCTAATGGTTTTGAAATTATTTCACAGCCTGTTATTGAGCGTTTGACGGGTAACAGCATCACTTTAAGTTGGAAAACGAATCGATACTCAGATAGCCGTCTAATTTGCGAATCGGTGAACGGGATTAGCGAGGTAAATAAAACAGAATTAAGCAAAAACCATCTTCTTACTCTAATTGGATTAGAGTTTAATACTGCATATCGCTGTGTGGTTTATTCGACGGACATAGAAGGTTTTATTGCTAGCAAAGTGATTGGTGCTTTAAGTACAGAATTTGTAGATTCAACCCCGCCAAACTGTATAACACCACCTACAGCCCAAGCATTTGTTAATTTTGCCGAAGTCACTTGGGAAAGCAGTGAGCTAGCAGTAATAAGCCTTAACTACAGGGAAAAAGGAGCAAGTACTTGGAGTCAGCAGGCGAATTCAGAATTAAGAGAGACGGGACTAGAATTACTGAACGGGCTATTACCTGACACCAATTATGAGTATCAAATAAGTTTGACTGATGCTGTAGGTAATAGTGCTGATTGCGCTATAGCGGAGTTTAACTCTGGAACTGAAGCTAGTGCACCTGAGCTCCCTGCCCCCTTATTTACAATTCAGCCTTTCGTTAGTGATGTTAGCGCGTCTAGCGCAATCGTCAACTGGTCAACAGAAAAGGCATCAACAGGTCAAGTTCGTTATGGCCTCACGTCTGACGAAATGAACCAGCTTGAATCCGATTTCAACTTTACCGCCGCTCACGCTATCGCGCTTAATAACTTGCAAGCAGAAACAACTTACTTTCTTCAGGTAGATGCTTTCAATTCTGAAGGTGAGCAAAGTATTAGTGAGACGATAAGTTTTACAACGGAGTCAAACCCAACAACCGAGCTAATACCGCCGAAAATTATTTCGGGTCCATTCGTAAAAAACATAAGTGACGTATCTGCAGTCGTAGAGTGGGTGACGGATAAGGAATCCGATAGCACGGTCGTAATTAGCGGAGGTGATACATTTTCCCGCCAAGATCTAACGACTAATCATTCTGTAGTATTAAGCGGCTTATCAGCTGATACTGCCTACGAGACGCTTGTATTTTCAATTGATGATAATGGCTTAAGTTCTGAGCAAGTGCCAGCTAACTTTAGAACATCCCCCTTACCCGATTCCGATTTACCATTTTTTGTCACCGGACCAACTATTAGCTCAATAGACTATGACAAATTTACCGTATCATTTTGCGCTGATGAGCCGGTAACAGCTCTTGTTACTGTCGTCACCGTCGGCACGGAAGACAGCAGCGATTTTCCCCTTGATAGTGCCGCTACTTGTCACCAACTTGTTGTACCTAGCCTTACACCGCGTACGCAGTATTCAGTTGTTGTTGCTATCTCCGATATTGCTGGAAATGGGCCTGTATTAAGCTCACCACAAACGGTAACCACACTATTTGAACTTGATATTTCTGCACCTGAAATAACTGGACCCATCGTAAGTGACATAAGCCAAACGACCGCAATCGTTCGCTGGACGACTAACGAAGCAGCAGATAGTGGTGTTTCCTATACGGACGGGAATAGCACTAATACGCTTCAAAGCGAGTCCTTGGTTCGTTCGCATGAAATGTATTTAAGTGGTCTAGATGCTAATACTACTTATGTCTTAAGGGCGTCTTCCACTGATGCAGCCGGGAACGGGCCGAGCATTTCCGCGCCTGTTGAATTTACTACTTTAGCTTTGCCTGACACGACAGCACCTCAAATTATCGCAGGGCCTATTGTTGAAAATATTACAGTTAGCAGCGCAGACATACTTTGGTCAACTACCGAGTCTTCATCTCGTACGGTTCGTCTGGGGCTAAGCGAAGAGTCCCTAGATCAGACTTTTACTCTAAATGGATTTTCTACTGAACACAGCGTTCCTGTTTTCAACCTTGCTGCCGACACCCGATATTACTTTAGGGTCGAGTCTTCAGATCTTTCTGATAATACCGTTACCAGTAATGTGCTTTCATTTAAAACCTTATTACCCGGTGTTGCGCCCGTTACACTAGAAATTGTAGCAGAGCCAGTCATAGAAAATGCCAGTACTGATTCGCTGACTGTTAGCTGGAAAACAAATCTTGATGCTGATAGCCGGTTAGTCTGTGAGGCTGAGCAAGCTGTTAGCGAGTTTGAGCAAGCAACAACATTCTCCAGCTCTTCGCAAATTGCACCCTACTTTGCTGCTGCGCCAACCCGGTCAATTGAAGAACAATACATCGTTTTACTAAAAGAGCCCGAAAACGCAACGCAGAGCTCAAGCAGAAATCGCAGCATATACTCCCCTTCACCGATCAGCCCGCAGTTTTTCGGGCTCTCTAAAAACCAATCTCCTGAGCAGCGTAAGGCATCAGTTCAGGCATTGGCTACTGATATATCTAACAAAGTCAAAGCGAAGGCGGTGCGCCAATACTCCAGTTCAGTTCCTGGTTTTGTGCTAAAAATGAAAGCTGAAGAATTACAGAATCTTCGCAACGACCCTCGCGTACTTTTGATAGAGCAAGATCAGGTAATGAGTGCTAGCGTAACGCAAAACAGTGCGACATGGGGCCTTGACCGAATCGATCAAACTGCTTTGCCGCTTGATACCACCTATAGCTATGAGCTAGATGGTAGTGGTGTAAATGCCTATATCATCGACACGGGTATACTTACTTCGCATAGTGATTATGCAGGTCGAGCTACAAGTGGTTGGGATTTCATTGATAATGACGCAGACGCTTCTGACTGTAATGGCCATGGTACTCACGTTGCTGGAACCGTTGGTGGCAACACTTGGGGTGTTGCAAAAAATGTAAATATGACAGCGATTAGAGTACTTGATTGTAATGGTTCAGGAACAGCTTCGGGCGTAATTGCAGGTATTGATTGGGTAGCAGCAAATGCTAAATTTCCTGCTGTAGCAAACATGAGTCTTGGTGGCGGAAATTCAGCGGCACTAGATGCTGCAGTAAACCGGGCGATTGATGCTGGAATTACTTTTGCTGTAGCGGCGGGTAATTCAAATATAAATGCTTGTTCCGGGTCGCCAAATAAAGTACCTGCTGCGATCACAGTTGCGTCGTCAACTCGATATGATAGCCGCTCAAGCTTCTCAAATTGGGGAGCATGTATTGATATATTCGCGCCAGGCTCAGATATTACGTCGACTTGGAGCAATGGCGGTACCAATACTATTAGTGGTACCTCAATGGCAACACCACATGTTGCCGGAGCGATAGCACTCTATTTGCAGGCTCACCCAGATGCTTCGCCGGCTGAAGTAGCTTCGAGTATGACTGGATATGCTTCAACAGGTTTGATCAGTCGCTTAAATGGTTCACCAAACCTTCTACTTAATATAGCTTTCGATGGTGAGACTGAGCTGCCAAGCCCTCCTCCAACGCCACCGCTTG
>NZ_LWFE01001010.1:0-16866 GCF_001635675.1 Oleiphilus sp. HI0061
TATAGAGATTAGAACAACGAAAACAAGAAACCGCTGGATACCCATAACAAACTTCAAAATTTTATAAGTGATTGTTATTCTGATAATAGCAAGTCTTAAAGAAAAAAATCTGTGCTATGTCACTAAATAAGTAAGTAATTGTAATCGTGAAAGAAATATTGATTAAAGATTATCCAAACACCCCAACTTAGCGACTGAGATAGCGCATTGCGTCTTCGAGCCCTTCAACCGTCATTGGGTACATATTGTCCTCTAAGAGCTGCTTGGTTATCCCCAAAGAGCCGCCCTCCCCCCAGTATGACTCTGGCAGAGGGTTAACCCAAGCCACTTTATCAAAATGATCGGTCACACGCTGCATCCATACAGCGCCAGCTTCTTCATTCCAATGCTCGATACTGCCACCTGGCTGAGTTATCTCGTAAGGTGCCATTGATGCGTCACCAACAAAGAGTACTTTGTAGTCAGAAGAATATTTGTGAATCACATCGTAGATCGGCATGCTTTCGTTTGAACGACGAATATTGTTCTTCCATACACTTTCGTAAATAAAGTTATGAAAGTAGAAATACTCCATATGCTTGAATTCAACACGCGCCGCAGAAAACAACTCTTCGCAAACTTTTACATGAGGGTCCATTGAACCACCAATATCAAAGAAGATCAGCACCTTCACAGTATTGTGGCGCTCAGGCACAAGCTTAAGGTCAAGGTAACCGGCATTACGCGCGGTAGACCTTATTGTATCATCCAAGTCCAACTCATCAGCTGCCCCCTGACGAGCGAACTTACGCAAACGACGCAGCGCAAGTTTGATATTTCGAATCCCAAGCGTTACATCGCCATCAAGGTCTTTGTAGCCACGCTTCTCCCAAACTTTAACAGCACGACCATTTCGACCGTTTTTCTGTCCAATTCGAAAACCTTCAGGGTTATAGCCATTCGCACCAAAAGGTGATGTACCACCGGTACCAATCATCCGGTTCCCGCCTTGGTGCTTTTTCTTTTGCTGCTCGATCCGCTCTTTAAACGCTTCCATTAGCTCTTCGAGGCCGCCCATGGCTTCGATTTTATCCTTTTCTTCCTGAGTTAAGTTCTTCTCAAACTCTGCCTTGAGCCAATCTTCTGGAATCATTTCTTCGAAGAGATCATCAAGCGCTTCGATTCCCTCAAAATATTTGCCATAGGCGCGATCAAATTTGTCGAAGTTTTTCTCATCTTTTACAAGGCACAAGCGGCTTAAATAGTAAAACTCATCGATATCAGCAAAGACTATATTTTTCTCAAGCGCCTCCATTAAGTCTAAGAACTCCTTAAGCGTTGCTGGAACCTTAGAACGGCGCACTTCCTGAAAAAACTCTATTAACATCGAGATACCTCTTTTCTACTAATACAAACCGATTGCGAGTAAAAAATACTTTTAGGCTAACCCTTGCGCCTTGCCATAAATGCCAAGCGCTGCAGCAAGTGGACATCCTGTTCATTCTTAATCAATGCACCATACAAGGGTGGTATTGCTTTAGAGGGGTCTCGCTCTTGTAGAATTTGTTCGGATACTTCGTCAGCCATCAATAGTTTAAGCCAATCGATCAATTCGCTTGTTGAAGGCTTTTTCTTCAAGCCAGGAACTTTACGCACATCAAAAAACACATCGAGCGCCTCTTTAACCAAGCTCTGCTTCAAGCCGGGGTAGTGAACCTCCACAATTTTCTCCATTGTTTCGTGGTCTGGGAAGTTGATGTAATGGAAAAAGCAGCGTCTTAGGAATGCGTCCGGTAGTTCTTTTTCGTTGTTACTGGTAATCAATACAATTGGTCGATTTTTCGCCACAACACGTTCTTGTGTCTCGTAAACAAAAAATTCCATTTTATCGATTTCAAGAAGCAAATCGTTTGGAAACTCGATATCGGCTTTATCAATTTCATCAATCAATAGCACAACACGCTCTTCTGCTTCGAAGGCTTCCCACAACTTCCCTTTCACTATGTAGTTAGATATATCGTGAACACGGTCATTTCCTAACTGGGAATCTCTTAGACGTGACACAGCATCATATTCGTACAAGCCCTGCTGAGCCTTTGTTGTCGACTTGATGTGCCACTGAATTAAACGCGTGCCAAGTGATTCTGCTAACTGCTCAGCCAGCATAGTTTTACCAGTACCTGGCTCACCCTTAATAAGAAGAGGCTTTTCTAATTGAATCGCAGCATTTACAGCCATCTGTAAATCACCGGTCGCTACATAATCGCTAGTACCCTTAAAACTCATACTAATACCTTTTGATATAGACTCTTTGCCTCAAGCAGCCAAGACAAACTAAAACCAACAAATAGACAGACTGAAACTAAAGCCTGAATAGGAAAAACGTGAATTCTATTCTAGTTTTAAGTGCAACGGAAATCCTGGCAATAGATTATTTCAACAACAGTGTGTTCCAGAAACCATCCATATTGAGTTTTAAGCGCTATAATAAGGTACTAAAGCATGTGGAATTTGTGCAATTAATAACCTTAAATCATCAGTGAGCTCTTCCAATTGAAACAAGTTTTTTTCTTGATAGTGACGTTTATTTGCTTCTTCACCACTACCACAAACGCCCAACAAAGCCCTAGCGAAGTCGGCAATAAACAGACCCACCTTTCCTGCGCCATAATTACCAGCGAACATCTAACAATTTTACAATTATTCCAACGAGGACTACCTCAACAAGTCGCAATTGATTCACTACCAGATATAAGCAGAAAAGCCCGTAAGCGCGTCGAGTATGTGTATCAACTGGCCAAAGATATTGGTACGTTAAACGCCTATTCCGATATCAACACAAATTTTGCCCGCTGTTCAACTCTTGTATACAAGAACAAAGGTCTACCCGCCATAGATTTGGCCGAGCACGCATACTATTTTTGCTCTGGTGAAAACAAACTTCGATTCGAGATTATCCTGCTCATCGACCAGGGACTTTCGCAAGAAAAATTAGAAGCTCAGATTCCTACTACGCATCATAAAGTATTAAAACAGTACCAAAATCTAATAAAACGTAAGGGCACTCTTGCAGCATTTGACCTCACTGCAAACAATCTCAAAGCTTGCTTACAACAAATTGAATAGTTTTTTATTTAAAGTGTTGACTTGGTCGAGCCTCTTCTCTAGTATACGCGCCACTTCGACGGAGAAGCAGTTGCGTCCCCTTCGTCTAGAGGCCTAGGACACCGCCCTTTCACGGCGGTAACAGGGGTTCGACTCCCCTAGGGGACGCCATTTTCCTTCTTAACTTCTCCAATACCTCTCGAATACTTCCAAGAACTTAGTCTCCCCCTAGATATAGATACCAACCCAATCTTTTTACGTTTTTTTGCACCATTTTCCACCTGTTTTTACCCGCGTCAACTAAACTGCTTATAGACAAACTACGCGCCCAACTTATCCGAACAAGTTTTGGTGCGATTTAGGGATTTTCTATTGAGACAAAGTATGACCGATAAAAACGACGTATTACTTGCCAGACAACCAATTTACGACCGTTCAAAAACAGTCACTGGTTACGAGCTACTCTTTCGCAGTGAATGCGACACCCCCATTAGTAGCTTTGATGGCAACCTAGCAACGTCACGGGTTTTACTTAATTTATTTACAGAAAGCGATATATCAAGCATTACGAATAACCTGCCTGCCTATGTCAATTTTACTGCTGAACTCCTGCATAACCCACCACTATTCAACCCTGATACGGCGGTAATAGAAGTACTGGAAAATATCGAAATTACAGACAAGGTTGTTTCCAGCCTAAAAAAGCTTAAACAACGCGGTTTCACGCTAGCACTTGATGACTTTATTATGGATGAACGTTATCAACGCATATTGCCACTGGTAGACATTATTAAACTAGAACTACCTGAAATGGACGATGATGAATTACAGGCAACTATTAAAAACCTTAAGCAGCATGACGTAACTCTTCTGGCGGAAAAGATCGAAACACCTGAGCAATTTAAGCGCTGCCACGAACTTGGCTGCGACCTCTTCCAAGGCTATTTTTTATCCAAGCCCGAGATAATTAAAGGTAAGAAAATCGCTGCAGGAAAAATGACAATAATTAACCTAATTTCTGAAATTCAAGCACCCGAGATTGATATGGATGGCTTAACCTCCATCATTTCCCGAGACCCGGCACTAAGCTTCAAGCTACTCAAGCTTATTAACTCCGCCGCCTTTAAACGAAGCAACACCATAGACTCTATTCACAAGGCTGTCACCTTACTGGGCATAGATAAAATTAAGAGCTGGGCCAGCTTGCTGGCATTAAGCAAGTTGGACGACAAGCCCGAAGCGCTGCACTATATGGCGCTGGTACGTGCACTAATGTGTGAAAGGCTATCGGAATATATTGAACCAAGCCTAAAAGACCAGTTTTACACCGTCGGCCTGCTTTCTTGCCTTGATGCATTTTTTGATCAATCACTAAGCGATATCGTCTCTCATATTTCATTAGCACCGGGAATAAATGATGCGCTCACTCTATTAAAAGGTAATGCCGGACTTGCCCTATCCACCACAATTGCCTTTGAACAGTCTGAATGGCAAAAGTTAGACTGGACAGCATTAGCCAAATTCGAGTTAAATGCTAAACAAATCAATGAGATCTATTTCGAATCATCTCGAAGGGCCTTGGAAATTTCTGCAGAGAATTAGTACTCAGGCCACCCCAATAAACTTAGGAAACGTTTATTTAGCATGGCTAACTCCCTTATTCTTGTTATCAATTGTGGCAGTTCATCTTTAAAGTTTGCACTCTACTCAACCCACCCTGAAACAAGCCTTCTCGCAGAAGGCTTGGCAGAGTCGCTTAATCAGACAGAAGGCAAACTTACTGTTAAGCACTCAGGTGAGAAAGAAACCCTCTTATTAAACCTATCTTCGGAACTTGGCAACAGCCATGCGCTTGCCCTACAAGCAGCAATAGAGAAACTTGCTCGGCACTTTCCAATCAAAGAAGAACTCAAGGCCATCGGACATAGAGTTGTTCACGGCGGTAATATCTTTAGCGAATCTGTTGTGATTAGCGAACAAGTACTTGAGCAGATCAAAGCCTGCATCCCCCTTGCTCCATTGCATAATCCAGCCAATATAGTGGGTATCGAGAGCTTACAAGTGCTGCACCCTAATCTCCCACAAGTTGCAGTATTTGATACGGCATTCCATCAAACAATGCCAGCCAAAGCTTATACTTACGCACTACCCTACAAGCTTTATTCTGAACATAATGTTCGCCGCTATGGTTTTCACGGTACCAGTCACCGCTATATTGCTAAGCGTGCATCTGAAACGATAAATAAGTCATTGCCAGAGCTAAACATTATTACCGCTCACCTGGGTAACGGCGCAAGTGTTGCGGCAATAAAAAACGGTAAAAGCGCTGATACAAGTATGGGCATGACCCCACTTGAAGGGCTTGTAATGGGCACCCGATCTGGCGACATCGACCCAGGTATTTTTGACTTTCTAATCAGTCAGAATTACTCACCCGAGGAGATATCCGAACTCCTAAACAAGCAAAGCGGTTTACTCGGTATATCTGAGCTGAGCAACGATATGCGCACAATTTGTGAGAAGGCAGATGAAGGTCATACCCAATGCAAACTTGCTTTGGAGGTATTTTGCTTTAGAGCGGCCAAACACCTGGCCGGCATGATGACCTCACTAGAACAAATAGATGCACTGGTGTTCACCGGTGGAATTGGCGAGAACTCAGCTGTCGTTAGGCAAAATATTGTCAAACACTTGTCAATTTTCGGCTTTACTATTAACCATGCAGCAAACAATCAGCCTTCTTCACGTAACGAATGCTACAACGGGCTTTCTATTCATGAAGACCAATCTATCCCGGTACTCGTCATCCCAACTGACGAAGAAGCTATGATTGTAGAAGACACTCTATCGCTAATATAACAAATGCTATGCGGCCACTTCTACCAGCTATTGCAACGAACCATTATGCTCTCAAACCCTTAGAATATTTGAGAACAGATTTAAGGAAAGTCTAATATGTCTAAGTCATTTTTTATTGCACCAACCGCTAAAAATGCCGGCTTAACATCCGTCAGCCTTGGCCTACTCAGAGCGCTTGACCAGATAGGTGTAAGAGTTGGTTTTTTTAAGCCGATTACACAAATTACCCAAAGTCACCCCGATCACTCTGTCCACTTTGCTAATGCAATCAATCATATAGACAGCCCAAAGCCTATTCCACTGAAGACAGCACAAGATTACCTTACACGCGGCGACAAAGACCTTCTTATGGAAGAAGTAATCGAAAACTTCCATAAGATAAAAAAGCTGTACGACGTAATAATCATTGAAGGAATTGTTCCAACAACAGACGAAGCTCATACCAGCGTGCTCAATAAGGAAATGGCAAACAGTCTCGACGCAGAAATCATTCTGCTTGTGCCAATGACCTCCTTGCCAAGCAATTGTTCAGTTGATACCTTCGATGACCACCTAAAAACATCCTTGAGCCTATTCTCCTCAATTAAAGCCGGTGTCATTGGCTGTATTTTGAATAAAGTAGGCTGCGCACAAAACGCCAAACAACTGCACGATGATGCGATTTCGCTCACCGAAGCAACAGAGGTCGAAAACTGCCAACAACTACTCAGCACCAGCACCTTAATAGAAGCATCCACAGTGCTTAGTGAAAGTTTTCATTCTATAGGCCAGATACCGCTTGTACCGGCTTTACAGGCGCCGCGAGTCTTTGATATCGCAAATGAGCTACAAATGAAGGTTGTACCCGGAACGGGTAACGAGGAGATTTTGCGTACCCGAAGGGTTACGAGGATCGCCATTTGCGCGCGCAGTGTTAGCAATCTCATCAGTGCCCTAACCCCAGGCTGCCTGCTGGTAACCCCTGGCGATAGGAGTGACGTGCTACTTGCTGCTGGAATGGCGGTACAAAATGGCCTTCCTCTAGCGGGCATCGTGTTAACGGGCAACTACCAACCCGACGAAAGTATTCTCGACTTCTGCCGCCCGGCACTTCAAAACGGCTTACCACTGCTTAGTACGCATCATGACACCTTTGAAACCGCCGTCGCATTATCCAAGCTTGAAAACAAAGTTCCGCTAGATGATTTAAATAGAATGGATGAGGTAATGACGACAGTTGCCGACCATCTGGATATAGACTGGCTCAAGCTACACTGCGATAAAGAACGCGCAACACGCCTTTCTCCGCCGGCATTTCGCTATCAATTATCTGAAAATGCGCGCAGTGCAGCTAAGACGATCGTATTACCTGAAGGCAATGAACCAAGAACGATATGTGCCGCTATTGCTTGCCATGAGCGAGAACTAGCTCAGTGCATACTAATCGGGAAGCCCGATGAAATTAAGGCGGTCGCAAGTGCTCAGGGTGTTACGCTTTCGAGTGATATTCAGATCGTCGACCCTGACGAAGCACGTGAACGCTATGTCATCCCAATGACAGAGATCAGAAAGCATAAAGGCGTGAGTCACCAAATGGCGCGAGCAATGCTAGAAGACAATGTCGTACTCGCAACGATGATGGTGGCGCTAGATGAAGTTGACGGGCTTGTATCAGGAGCTGTTCACACAACAGCCAACACTGTGCGCCCCGCGCTTCAGTTGATTAAAACAAACGATTGCGCCAAGGTAGTGTCTTCAGTTTTCTTCATGTGCCTCCCCGACCAAGTACTTGTATATGGTGACTGCGCCATCAACCCAGACCCGAATGCCGAACAGCTGGCCGATATTGCGATACAAAGTGCCGACTCAGCCAAAGCATTTGGCATTGACCCCAAAGTCGCCATGATTTCCTATAGCACAGGTGTAAGCGGCACCGGCGCAGACGTCGACAAAGTTCGTGAAGCTACTGAGATCGCTAAGAACTTAAGGCCAGACCTCGTAATTGACGGCCCCCTCCAATACGATGCGGCGGCGATTGAAAGTGTCGCCAAGAAAAAGGCACCGAACAGCCCGGTGGCCGGTCAAGCAACCGTTTTTATCTTCCCAGATCTAAATACTGGTAACACCACCTACAAAGCTGTACAACGTAGCGCCAATGTAATCAGTATCGGCCCAATGCTACAAGGTTTGCGCAAACCTGTTAACGACTTATCTCGTGGCGCATTAATAGAAGATATCGTCTTTACCATTGCACTAACGGCCGTACAGGCATGTCAGTCTGAACAAAAAGGCGATTAAAAAGCAAACCGAATTTAAGGCGCTATATCTTAGCGCCTTCATTTAGTTCGCCTCTAGTATTAGCAAAACCTACACATTCCGCTTACAGATCTAGGACTGAGATGCCTATAACAAAACACTATATCTAGTGCTAACATAAAAAGATAAGTAAGCACTAATTCTGCAAAGCCCATAAATACAAGCACCTTCCTTTTCCTCATATTTTATCGCCCCAAAGTATTGACAAACCAGTCTCGACCACCTTGATATTTACACAATAAAAAAATCGGAAAAGAAACTTCACACACCACAATATAGTGTTATACTTCCCGCATACACAACAACATGTAGTGGATACTAAAACAAAACGCCCCCTATATATTGATGTAATAAGGACAGTATTAGCCCCCAATGGACCAGCCTTTTTCGGGTTTTTACATACTGAACAAGCTTTGATGTCAGCGGCTTATGCCACTAAAGCTAGAAACAGTGTGCGGTAAAGTGATGTACCAAACTAACACTATATATAGAAGCGCTAATCAGCATTAACTCAGCCGTTTTAGCCTACTATTAATAACAACTGAAAAAATGATATTCCAGATAGAGGTCATACATGAACGCCAAAGTTGAACCACTTGTCTCTCCATTACCAATGCAAGACGCTTCTCAAGATATCTGGCACACTAAGTACCAGCTAAAAACTAAAACTGGTCAGGCCGTCGATCAAAACATTGACGCTACCTATGAGCGTGTTGCCAAAGCGCTTTCATCTGTAGAAGAAGAGGGCAAAAGAGAAACCGTCTACAACGACTTCAAGTGGGCACTAGAAAACGGCGTTATTCCAGCCGGCCGAATCATGTCTAATGCCGGCGCAGGCGAGCATAAGCCGGCAACATCAACCATTAACTGTACTGTCTCGGGTACTGTGTTCGATTCAATGGATGATATCTTGCTCAAAAACCATGAAGCAGGCCTAACTCTTAAAGCTGGTTGCGGTATTGGTTATGAGTTTTCAACGCTACGCCCTAAAGGTGCTTACGTTGCTGGTGCAGGTGCAACCACTTCAGGCCCTCTATCTTTCATGGATATCTTTGACAAGATGTGCTTCACCGTTTCATCTGCTGGTGGGCGTCGTGGTGCGCAAATGGCGACCTTTGATGTACACCACCCTGACGTTCTGGACTTCGTACGTGCAAAACGTGAAGACGGCCGACTACGTCAGTTCAATCTTTCATTACTAATTACCGAAGACTTCATTAAAGCGGTTCAGAATGACGCTGACTGGCAGCTATCCTTCCCTGTTACTGCTGAAGAAGTTGAAGAAGACAATCTTGACCTAAGTGATGAGAGCCAATTCGTATTTCGTAGCTTCCCAGTTAAAACAAGCTATATTACTAATGATGAAGGTCAGGTAGCGTGTCGCATTTATAACACTGTAAAAGCGAAGTACATCTGGGACAGCATCATGACGTCTACCTATGACTTCGCTGAGCCAGGCTTTATCCTTATCGATAAAGTTAACGAGATGAACAACAACTGGTATTGTGAAAACATTCGCGCAACCAACCCATGCGGCGAGCAACCTCTACCACCTTATGGCAGCTGCTTGCTAGGCTCGGTGAACCTGACCAAATTTGTTGAGCGTCCATTTACTGACAAAGCCTTTTTTAACTTCGAAAAGTATAAAAAAGCTGTGGGCATCTTTACGCGCATGCTTGATAACGTTGTCGAGATCAACGGCCTTCCGCTAATTGGCCAGCGTAACGAAATTAACTTCAAGCGCCGTCACGGTATGGGAATTCTGGGTCTTGGCTCTACCTGCACCATGCTTAAGATGGCTTATGGCTCACCTGAGTCAATCGAGTTTACTGAAAAGGTAAACCGTGAGATGTCTATTGAAGGCTGGAAACAAGGCCTAGCGCTTTCAGAAGAAAAAGGCCCTGCGCCAATCATGGAAGAGACCTTCATCGTTGATGAGGAGATGCTTCTTAAACGCCCTGAAATGAGAGCTGAAGGCTACCAGGTTGGCGATGAAGTAAAAGGTAAAGTACTTCACGCAAAATACAGCCGTTACATGCAGAAAGTTGGTGAGCATGAGCCGGAACTAATCGAAAAATTAGCCGAACAAGGTGCTCGTTTTACTCACCACACTTCTATCGCACCAACGGGTACCATTTCGCTTTCACTTGCCAATAACGCAAGTAATGGTATTGAGCCTAGTTTTGCTCATCACTATTCACGAAACATTATTCGTGAAGGCAAGAAGACGAAAGAAAAAGTAGACGTATTCTCATACGAGCTTCTCGCTTACCGTCATTTCGTCAATGCTGATGCAATGCCGTTTTCTACTGACCCGAAGACACAATTACCTGATTACTTTATCTCGGCAGATGACGTAACGCCTAAGCAACATGTAGACATTCAGGCGGCAGCTCAACAGTGGGTTGACTCGTCAATCTCGAAGACTGCAAATATTCCTACAGAGTTCCCATATGAGGAATTCAAGGATATCTACATGTACGCGTACGAGAAAGGCTTGAAGGGATGCACAACTTTCCGCTTTAACCCTGAAGCATTCCAGGGCGTATTGGTGAAAGAGTCTGATCTTGAGAACACCATCTACGAATTTACGCTAGAAGATGGTACAAAAGTAAAAGCGAAAGGTAACGAAGAAATAGAATACGACGGTGAAATTCATTCAGCAGCGAACTTATTCGACGCATTGAAAGAAGGTACCTACGGAAAATACTAGACATAGTGAGCAATACACTAAGCACCCTTCACTATGTAGCAGATTGATAGGTAAAAAATTATGGCAATTAAAATTGAAAAGAAAATCGTCGGTTATCAAGTAGACAACTCCGGTGATAAAGCGCATGTTGTAGACAACACGCCAAAGGTTGTTCCAGTAGAGATGAATGAGTCGATTAAACGACCAGACTATCTTCTCGGCTCAACTTATAAAATTAAACCACCCGTATCTGAGCATGCGTTATATATTACTATTAACGACATCATTCTTAATGAAGATACTGACCACGAAATTAGACGACCTTATGAAGTCTTCATTAATTCTAAGTCGATGGAACACTATCAGTGGGTAATCGCTTTAACTCGCGTTATCTCTGCCGTCTTCCGTAAAGGTGGCGACATCACCTTCATGATCGAAGAGCTATCTTCAGTTTATGACCCGAACGGTGGTTACTACAAGAAAGGTGGCGTCTATATGCCATCATTAGTAGCCGAGATTAGCTCTGTAGTCGAGAAGCACATGAAGACTATCGGTCTAATCAAGTCTGAAGAAATGAGCGATCATACAAAGCAGATTCTTGCTGAAAAGAAAGCCCAGTTCGAAAAGGAAGGCAGCGCTACTCACGTTAACACTGAAGAGCCACCTGAAGATAACCCATTCCCTGCTAACGCGACGCTTTGTAAGAAGTGCCACAATAAGTCGGTGATCGTTATGGATGGTTGCCAGACTTGCTTGAACTGCGGTGATAGCAAGTGCGGCTAGTGCTTTCTAGCTAAATAAGCTAAACGAAAAAGGCCAAGTAAATATTTTACTTGGCCTTTTTTGCATTTATGCGGCGCTATTTCTAACAGTTAGCCAAACCGCCCACCGATATAATCCTGCGTTACCTGATTACTTGGCGATTCAAAAACTTTTGTCGTTTGGTCAAACTCCATTAGCTTCCCTAGGTGGAAGTGAGCAGTCATGTCGGCAGTACGATGTGCTTGTTGCATGTTATGCGTCACAATTACAATCGTGTAACTTTTCTTTAGCTCAAGCATTAGCTCTTCGATTTTTTGTGTCGAGATCGGGTCGAGTGCTGAGGTAGGTTCGTCCATTAGTATAACGTCAGGCTTAACCGCTATCGTTCGGGCAATACAAAGTCTTTGTTGCTGACCACCTGACAAACTCGTACCAGGGGAATGCAGTTTGTCTTTAACTTCATTCCACAGACCTGCCGATATAAGAGAACGCTCAACTAAGTCATCACATTCGGTACTACCCTTTTTAACCTGGCTATGCTTAATTGGTCCGTAAGCAACATTCTCGTAGATAGACTTTGGGAAAGGGTTTGGCTGCTGAAACACCATTCCTACACGCTTTCTTACCGAAACTTCGTCTACGTCTTTGTCATATATATTCTTACCATCAATGACTACTCTTCCGGCAATATCAACGATGTCGATCAGGTCATTCATTCTGTTTAGGCAGCGCAAAAATGTCGATTTACCGCAACCCGAAGGCCCGATCAAGGCCGTAATATTATTCTCTGGCACCTGCATATTGATACCATGTAAAGCATGGTGATCACCATAGTGAAGGTTTAAGTCTTCAGCGACGATCTTTATGTTATTACCACTTGATTTCATACTTCTTCCTTAGGTAAATAGCTGCAGCGTTCAGTGTGATTAATATCGACAGTATGACAACAATGCCCGCTGCTGTTTTTTCTACATATGCACGTTCAGGCATACCCGCCCACGTAAAGATCTGGGCCGGCAGTACCGTCGCAGCCTCCATGATCGACGAAGGTGAATCTGGGATGAATGCAATCATTCCAATAATGATTAATGGAGCGGTTTCCCCCATGGCTTGCGCCATGCCAATTATCGTACCGGTCAAGATGCCTGGTAGCGCAATGGGTAGAACGTGGTCTTTGACAACTTGAATTTTGTTAAGGCCCAAACCATAACCTGCATGGCGAATTGACTCGGGTACACTTCTGAGTGCAGCACGAGAACTGACAATAATAATTGGTAATGTCATTAGCGCTAAAGTGATACCGCCCACTAATGGCGAGCTTCTTGGCAGACCAAATAAATTAATAAATACTGATAAGCCTAGTAGGCCGAATAATATTGAAGGAATAGCCGCGAGGTTGTTTATATTCACTTCAACAAAACGGGTAAAGCGGTTGTCGGATGCAAACTCTTCCAGGTAAATTGCCGTCATCACACCAATCGGGAAAGCAAAGGCCATTGTTACTAACAAGGTCAGTACCGAGCCTACGATGGCAGACAGTATCCCGGCATTCTCTGGCATTTTAGAGTCACCCTTACTGAAGAAAACACTATTCCAGCGTAATTCTAACTTACCTTCTTCTTTCAACTTATCGACTAGGGCAAGCTGCTTTTCTTTCAGGTTATAGTGATGACCTTTTAAATACTGGTCAACCTGGTCATCAGCCAATGCCCACATTGTTTGGCTTGTACCCATCAATTCAGGCTGGTCTCGCATGGTTTTTGTTAACGTACGTAGCCAAGCCCTACTTACAATTTTGCGATAACCTTTTGGAATGGCGCGACGCGTGGACTTAGCATTTCGCTCAGAAAACTCTACTTCAACTTGCACATAAGCTTGCTTCACAGCAGGCGCAGCAGTACTAAGGATATCGACCATGAAGAAGATCAGAAACGACAGAGTAAATACGACGGAGCTCTTTGCGAAAAGTTTGAAAAATCGCGAGGCACGATGCCGTTTACTTAAGGTCGGGTCGTAAAAAGGGTTAGAATTCTGTTTTGAAGTCATAGCCTGCTTATCTTGTATTTTTCTTTAAACTTACGGATTTGGGACAACGAGACCATATTGAGAATCAATGTGATCACAAATAAGACCAAGCCTAAGGCAAAAGCCGAAAGCGTTTGCGGTGAGTCAAAGGCGTGATCCCCGACAAGGGAGTCAACAATTCTCACTGTTACGGTGGTCATATCTTCTAAAGGGTTCCACGACAAATTTGGTCTAAGACCGGCAGCCATAACCACAATCATGGTTTCACCAATCGCTTTAGCAAAGCCAAGCAAACAGGCTGAGATAATACCCGGAAGCGCAGAGGGTAAAACTATATTTTTGATCGTCTCGCTTTGCGTCATACCTAACGCATAGGCGGCATTGCGTTGACTGCTTGGTACAGCACGAAGTACGTCATCACTCAAGGATGAAATGACCGGAATAATCATAACGCCCATCACCAAGCCGCTTGCTAGTGCGCTGTTAAAAGCAGCATCGACACCAAACTGTTCTGCTATTGCCACGATAGCTGGAGCCACTGTCAACGCAGCAAAGAAGCCATAAACGACAGTCGGGATACCCGCCAGAATTTCGAGCAAGGGCTTCAATATTTTTCGCTGAGCTGATGAGGCATATTCACTCATATAAATCGCATTACCCAAGCCAATGGGTATCGATACCGCTAACGCAATAATTGTGATCATGAAGGTACCGGCGAAAATCGGTACTGCACCGAAGGAGCTTTCTCCATGGCTCATGTGCCACTCGGTACCTGTAATAAAATACCAAAGGCTTTTTAATTGAAAGAACTCTAACGCCTGGAACAGGATAGAAAACAAAATACCAATAGTTGTAACAATGGCAATTGCGGCTGAGATCGCGAGAGTTGCAGTAATACAACGTTCTTTAATAAGGGTTGAACGCTTTTTGGATTCAACTTGAAACAAATCTATACTTCCATTATTTAAGAGCCGAATAACTGAGTGGCTAAATTTATACCTACAAAATAAAAAGCCCACTACACAGCGGGCCTTTTGATTTATTTAAGTCCAACTACTTCCTTGTAGTTAGACTTAACATCCCTGTCATTAAACTTCCTAAGACCTTACACTTTTAGACTTAAGCGGGATTATTCAGCCCAGCTCGCATCGTACTCAGTGATAGTCAAAGAGGTATCATCGTCTGTATAAAGCGTGCTACCAGCATCTACAGTGAAGCGAGCTTCAGAACCTGCAGTGAACAGGTCAGCACTAGCGTTTACATTGTTCTTAATCGCTAGACCTGCACCTGTTACCGTTGCGCGAGTATCAGTATCAACACCAGTGTCACTTACACGGATCGCCTCAACGTCTGCATCTGATGAAGACTCAACCAAAATTTGAACATTGTTGAACACGTAGTCTGTACCTTCGCGCAAGCGAACTGCACGACCAACTGACTTCAAGATTGCGTTTTCAAGAGTAGGTTGCGCTTTAGGGTCACCATCAGTAGAGGTGCTGTGACTATCTGCTTCAATTACACGTGAACCAGTTTCGTCATCAACGATGTTCTGCTCAGCATAAACGTTTGAAAGTGTACCGATATAACCTTGGTCGGTATCGATTGAATCGTCACCAGCGTTGTAGATATACAAACCGTCGACGCTTACTGTACCGCCCCAAAGCTCGATACCATCATCCGCAGAACCAATGATTGCGATGTTCTCGATAGTTGTACCTGAACCTACAGAACCAAGAGAAAGACCGTTAAGCTCTTTGTCTTTTTCTACTTCATAACCAGAGTATTTGATCGCAACGTAAGTCAGTGTTCCACTGTTATCGTCCGCAATCGTTACACCAGCGTCAGGACCATAAGACTGAGTACCAGCTTCATAAGTACGCTCGCCTTTGTTGTTGGTAGATTGACCAAGGATAGTCAAGCCACCCCATTGACCCTGCTCGTCACCAGTATTAAGACCAGCAACGTCTTGAGCAGACGTAAAGATGATTGGGTTTGACTCTGTACCTTGAGCATCAATCATTGCACCACGGTTTATCGCTAGGTAAGAGTTACCTGAAGCACCGAAAAGTGTTGTTCCAGCTTCAATAGTAAGCGTAACACCGTCAACAACATTCACTTCACCAGTGATTGCATACAAGCTATCGCTAGTTAGTGTTGTATCGCTTGTGATGTCGCCACTAATAACTGAAACAGCCTGATCGTTAACCTCTGCCAATGCCCATTCGAAGATGCTCAAATCAACACCAGTTACAGCGTTGTCAGCATCAACTTCTGCAGCAAATGCTACACCAGAAGAGTCTAGATATGTTTCGTCAACCATATCACCAGAAACACCGACTGTTTCATGTACATCACCAAGTGCACGGAAAATTTCACGTGTACCTTCGTCACGATAGATACCCTTACCACTAGTGATGATACCGTCAGCACCGATGTCGCCTGTTACAGCATCATCAATCACTAACTCAACTGCGTCATTCTTGATCGCGATACCAGCACCTGCTGTTTCAATTTCATCGCCAGTTACAGCAGTATCACTTACACGGATTGCTGCGATGTCTGCAATGTAATCAGCTTCAGTGTACTCTTCAGTACCACCTTCACCGTCATCAACCTGTGTCCCAATTAGTGATGCATCAGCACTTGAAGACTTAACATTAACTTGTACGTTGTTAAATACGTAGCCTGTACCTTCACGAAGACGAATAGCGCGACCGATTGTATCTAGTGTTGCATTTTCAAGCGTTGGCTTAGCAATTGGTGTGCCTGCATCGTCAGTGCTGTGCGAGTCAGCTTCGATTGCACGTGAGTCAATCTCATCATCAACAACAACTTGCTGAACGTAAACGTTTGAAAGAGTGCCGATATAACCCTGGTCAGTATCGATTGAATCATCACCTGCGTTGTAGATGTACAGACCATCAACATCAACCGTACCACCCCAAAGCTCAATGACGTGGTCTAGCATTTTTGACCAACCCAGTTAAGATACTTTTTTCATTTCAATTGCCTGAGCTTCGTATTCATTCGGGCTCATGTAGCCCAAGTAAGAATGCAGCCGCCGACTGTTATAAAACATGGATATGTAATCCAAAATATCCTGCTGTGCCTCATAGCGAGTTTGGTAACTTCGCCATTGCACGCGCTCT
>NZ_LWFE01001011.1:0-5217 GCF_001635675.1 Oleiphilus sp. HI0061
GCGATACCCACACGCTGCTTCATACCCCCTGATATTTCGTCAGGACGCTTATACATAGCGTGATCCATATGAACCAAGTGAAGATTATGTTCTACCCACTCTTTAGTTTCTGCTTTTGACTTAGTTTTTCCGAATACTTGCTTAACGGCCAGCTCAACATTTTCATACGCCGTCAACCACGGCAATAGAGAATGATTTTGGAAGACAACGGCCCGCTCAGGTCCTGGTTCTGTCACTTCTTTGCCGCTAAGAACTACACCGCCATTGGTTGCCTGATGTAGGCCAGCGACAACGTTCAAAACGGTTGACTTACCACAACCCGAGTGTCCGATAAGCGATACAAACTCGCCCTTTTTAATTTGTAAACTCACGTCCTGCAGCGCTGTGAACGGCCCCTTTGGTGTCGGAAAGACCATATCTATATGACTAATATCTAATAATGCGCTCATAATTCTATCCTCAATAAATTCAATCGTATTTCGTTACTTGTAGCTGTTCGGGCAGGTTAAGGCTTAAAGGCCTTTATTATCCCAAGACACTCGCTTTTGTATTTGTAACATTGCGCGATCTAACAAGAATCCGATAAAACCAATTACAACGACTGCTGCCATAATTCTACTTAGTGAATCTGAACTACCATTCTGGAATTCATCCCAAACGAACTTTCCAAGGCCTGGGTTTTGGGCCAACATTTCTGCGGCGATCAACACCATCCATGCGATACTTAAGGACAAGCGCATTCCGGTAAAGATCATCGGTACTGATGCAGGTAAAACAATTTTCTGAACATGTTTCAGAGCAGGTAATCGCAACACCTTACTTACGTTGACCAAGTTATCATCAATGGATGCAACACCCACTGACGTATTGATCACCATTGGCCATAAGCAGCAAAGTGTTACGGTGATCATCGAAACAATAAAGGACTTGGCTACCAGTGGATCTGACGAGACGTAGAGTGCACTCACCAAGATTGTCACCAAGGGTAACCAAGCCAAAGGAGAAACAGGTTTGAACACCTGAATAATCGGGTTAACAGCCGAGTTCAGTGTTTTATTCAGGCCAATGGCAATGCCTAGGGGAATCGCTATCGCTGCAGCCAATAAGAAGCCAGAAGCGACCGTCTTTAAGCTGGTAAAGATCTGATCGAGGAAAGTTTCTTTCCCGGTATACGCTCTGATTTTAGGCACATAAGATGGATCTTCAGCCACTCGTGCCGCATTTCTTTTCTCTTGCCTTTCGTAGAAGGCTTGCTCTTTAGTCCGCTCGGAAACGTGCTCATCATATAAAGAGACGAACTGCTCCATTACCATCGCGGGACCCGGAAACTGCCCCAAAGAAGTTTTAACACTCTGTGCGGCTGCCGCCCAAATAATGAGAAATACCGCAATACCTGCCATGGGTATTGCCAGAGTCTTCGCTGCCATCGCACCAAACTCTAATACCTTATCCAACCAAACAATTGGTTGTTCTATATCGTCCTTAAGAGATGTCGCCGTTGACATAATCTTCTGCTCCTGCTTAAAGCTACTTCAGTTAACTGACGACTCTCGTTCTAACAAACATTGAGAGCCGATCAAGATAAATCTTTCTTAGACAAACTTCGTTATCAGCAGTCAGACAACAAACCCTGGTTCAGGCCAGCATTTGTCGTCCGACATATGTAATACTCTTTAGATCTTGTCGCCTGATTTCAGACCAATTGAGAACTTCTCGATATACTTGTTTGGTTGTGTACCGTCATAAACAATGTTATCGATAAAGTGCGTTTGTGGGTCACGGTAGCCATCTTCAGTAGAGAAGTCTGGGAAGTCAGCCGCTTTCGCTTTACCTTCTTTGATCAAAGACTGCGCCGCACGTGCATAGATATCAGGACGATATACTTTCTTCGCCAAATCTTTGTACCACTCGTCGCTCTTATCTTCAGAGATCTGACCCCAACGACGCATTTGCGTTAGATACCAGATAGCATCTGAGTAGTATGGGTAAGTCGCGTTATAACGGAAGAATACGTTGAAGTCTGGTACTGAACGCTTATCGCCTTTCTCGTACTCAAAAGTACCCGTCATACTGTTTGCAATAACGTCATAGTCAGCACCAACATAGTTAGGTTGTGACAAGATCTTAACCGCTGCTGGACGGTTAGCATTGTTGTTAGCATCTAACCACATCGCTGCACGAATCATCGCTCGCGTTAAACGAACTGTCGTATTCGGGTATTTCTCAGCAAATTCTTTAGTAATACCAAATACTTTCTCTGGGTTGTCTTTCCAGATCTCGTAATCAGTCACTACTGGCACACCGATACCTTTGAATACGGCCTGCTGGTTCCAAGGCTCACCTACACAGTAGCCATAGATCGTGCCGGCTTCCAAGGTAGACGGCATTTGTGGTGGAGGTGTTACTGATAGCAAGGCATCTGCATCGATCTTACCTGTCGTGTCACCCTTATGAGGCGCGTAGTAGCCAGGGTGAATACCGCCCGCTGCTAACCAGTATCTTAGCTCATAGTTATGAGTCGAAACCGGGAATACCATCCCCATGTTAAAAGGCTTTCCATCTTCCTTGTACTTCTCGACAACTGGCTTCAGCGCATCAGCTTTAATTGGGTGAACAGGTTTTCCATCAGCCATCTTTGGAATATTTGGCTTCATCTGTTCCCAAATATCATTTGAAACGGTGATCGCATTACCATTCAAATCCATTGAGAAAGGCGTAATGATATGAGCTTTAGTTCCATAACCCATCGTCGCTGCAATAGGCTGTCCCGCTAGCATATGTGCACCATCCAAGCGACCGTCAATTACGCCATCAAGCAAGACCTTCCAGTTAGCTTGAGCTTCAATTTTGACGTACAGGCCTTCATCCTCAAAGTAACCGTTTTCATAGGCGACAGCTATTGGCGCCATGTCTGTTAGTTTGATAAAACCGAAAGTTAACTCCTCTTTTTCCGGATAGCCTAATTTCTCTGCATGCGCCGCGCCGCTAGTCATACCAACTGCGACACTTGCGCTGATTACTGTTGTCATCGTTGCCGTTTTTAACGATTTAAACCACTTCATAAAACGCTTCCTTTATATCAATGAATCAATAATAAACTTTCAAAAAATCCAAAAAAAAGGCGCCCACCGATTAGTCGCCTCTAATGAGACCACTAACTGATGAGCACCTTTGCTCGTTCAAACCTGACCGCGCCATTGCGATCTTGTTTGATGTCTTTCTGATCGCCGTTGATAGAAAGACATTATGTTTTGTTTCATGAACGCCTTGCGTTCGTAGATATACCAGTTAAAGCACAAGCCGTGCCAACTTTTTATACCTTATATATCAACTACTTGACAATATCACGCAGAAATACGACCCATTTCAGTGCACCAAGCACTTACTAACGACTTGCTTTAGGGCTACTCGACATCACCCAATAAGGAAAACACATCAATAATGCTTTCAGCCACTTTCACAATCGGCTGCCCCTTATCCATCGCCAACTTTCTAAGAGAGGTATATGCCTCATCTTCACTCAGGCCCTTCTGTTTCATCAACAAACCTTTAGCCTTCTCTAAGGTCTTTCTTTCGGCCAATTTGGTTTTTGTCGTGTTTAATTCCTTTATTAAACCTTGCTGCTCATGAAAACGAGCTACTGCGATATTAATAATTGAAGGCAAGCGCTGTGGCTGTATATCATCCACAATAAAAGCACTGACACCGGCCTTCACCACCTTCTGAACCAGCGGCGGCGCATCCTTTTCTGAGAAAACAATGACGGGAAGCGGCATGCGCTCTCGAAGTTCGACCAGTTGCTGTAAAGTGTCTTCGTCGGGCAAGTCCATGCCCACCACAAGAATATCAGGCTGATGCTCCTCTGCTTTCTCCAGCATAAGACAAGCATCTGTGACAGTCTCGATTATCGGATAAGCGTTTTCGCGAAGAGCTCTGCGTAACAACGCAGCTCTTGAATCCAGAGGGTCAATTAACAGTGCGCGTTCTTTTTGAGAGAGCCCTGTATTTGAGATAACAGCTCTAGTCATACGACACCACCTTATTCATAAATTCAGACACAACTAAGTATGAAATACTCATTCCCTTCTGGCATAGGTCTGATAAATATTAAATGGTAAAAAATAGAGGGTATAAAAAGGAGCGAGCCTGTCAAAAGTACAGGCTCGCAATCAAGTCCTAGCTAAACCTAGCTAACCTCGATCATTTGAACAGTGCCATCAGGTAATACTTCATGCATATGACCTTTAGGCTCATCCAAGAACTGAACCAGAGCCAAGCAAGCCACCGCAGCACCTGCAATCACCATAAAGAAGGTCGATGCATCAACAAAAGAATAGACCGTCAGGAAGGTCACGCCACCCACGTTGCCATAGGCGCCAACCATACCTGCAATTTGGCCAGTCATACGACGCTTAACCAGTGGCACCATTGCAAACACTGCACCTTCACCAGACTGAACGAAGAAAGAACAAAGCAATACCGCCGCAACCGCTAATGGAATCATCCAGGTGCTATCAACTAGCGATAGAATCAAGTAACCGACCGTCAAACCAGCAATCAGAATAGTTAAGGTTTTCTTACGACCAAACTTATCTGACAAATAACCACCAGTTGGGCGCGCCGCCAAGTTCATCAATGCGAATGCACCCCCCAATAAGCCAGCCATAACAGGCGTTAGATCGAAGGTTTCCATAAAGAATGCAGGTAACATTGAAACAACTGCCAACTCTGAACCAAAGGTAACGAAGTAAGCCCAATCTAGAATAGCCACTTGCTTAAACTTATACTGGTCATTTTCTGGCAAAGAAGTATGTAGATGTTCTTTGTTCACTTGATAGATTGAGTGCATTTGGAAAGCAAACAGACCAGCGAGCACCCCCCATAAAATGTTTGCTGTTGTTGCCGATAGTAGACTTACACCCGCTGGAGATAGCTTCCATGTCAAAACAGCCAAGGCAATATACATAGGCACATTCATCGCGATATAGAACCAGAAATCACGCTTATTACTTACTTCCAAACCACCCGATTTCTTTGGCTTAAAGTAAGTCGAACCTTTCGGTGTATTACGAACATTTTTGTAAAAGATCATGCTATAAACAAAAGCAACAACACCTGTTGTTGCGATAGCATATCTCCAACCATCATCACCACCATATACGTAAGCTGCTACCGCTGGAAGAGTCCATGCTGCAGCTGCCGAACCGAAGTTACCCC
>NZ_LWFE01001012.1:0-16122 GCF_001635675.1 Oleiphilus sp. HI0061
TAATGTAATAATGTCAGGTTTAAAAGTCAAGTATGCAAATATTTAGGGCCAGAGTAAAAACGGCTATTTTTATTCTGGCCCTAAATATTTATTGCTCTGGAATAGTAAAGTAAAAACTTGCGCCTTTGCCAACCTCAGAGTCGGCCCAGACCCTCCCTCCATGCTTTTCGACAATCCGCTTAACCGTTGATAAACCGACGCCGGTGCCATCGAAGTCACTTTTGTTATGCAATCGCTGGAAGGTCGAGAAGAGCTTACCCGCATGTGACATATCAAAACCTGCACCATTGTCCTTAACCTTAAACACGCGCTCTGTTCTTCCGAGTTCGTCATCAACCAAAGCAGAGCTAAATGCTATTTCTGCAGATTCTGTCTTGCTACTGTACTTCCAGGCATTGTTTATCAGGTTTTCAACGACTGAATGCATCATTCTGGCATCACCATTGATATTCATATCTGGCTGAATATAAATATCTACGACACGCAGGGGATAGGTATCGCGCAGATTGGCCACTACTGTGTCAGCAATTTGGCTTAAGTTTAGGTCTGTTCTTTTTACTTCTTTTCGCTGCATTCGTGACAGGTCCAGCAAACCGTTAATCAAGTCTTCCATCGACTTGGCACCGGCAACGACTTTCGCCAATATCCGTTGCGCTTCTTCATCAAGCTGCGAGGCGTAATCATCAAGTAAGATATCACTAAAGCCTTTGATCATGCGTAAGGGTGATTTTAGATCATGCGATACAGTATAACTAAATGATTCCAGTTCTTTATTTGCTGAGGCTAATTCAACATTAGCCTGGTCTAGATCACGCGTTCGCTGGGCTACTTTCTCCTCCAAACCTGCATTCAGGCCCGTCACTTCATCAAACAAACGTGCATTTTCAAGCGATATAGCAGCCTGAGTCAGTAAGACTTTTATCACACTCATGCGCTGCTCGGTAAAGACCCCTGTGCTCAAGCTATTCTCTAAGTACAGAGCGCCTATTTGAGATTTTCGGTAAACAATTGGCAAACATAATACCGACTTTGACCTTGCTTTCGATATATAAGCATCCTCTTTAAACTCGCCGTCAGCGCAAGCATTTTCTAGCCAGATTGTTTCACCTAAACGAAGTGTTAAATTGATTATGTCCTGAGGAACATTCACGGACTTTTCCAGAGGTATATGCATTAAATAGGAAGCCTGATCGTTTGGTAAATCGACTTGAGCTTCTACCTTTGGCCCCTTCAGGCTCTGTACAACCAAGACCCCAATATGTGCACCTGCATTTTCAAGAATTACTTTCATCATGCTTTCAATGAGGTTGTGTAAATCCAACTCCCCCGACAGGGTCTGCATTGACTTTATGATTGACTGAAAATCCAAAGCCTCTCCCGACCTGACTGAACTGGTCGCGGATAAGCCAGTTGAAAACTGCTGAGTCAGCGTAACATTTGACGAATTACTAAATGTGGCTGGCACTGTTTTATCACGTTTCTCACTTATAGCCAGCTCAGGATAACATGCTAATAGCCTATCAATTTTGGCTTTATTCCCCCAACTCTTGTACCAGCTATGTGCCCGTTTAATTGGAACATCGGCAAGGGATTCAAAACCAATATCTATTAAGTAGCGTCCAAAGAATTCGTTTGATAAACCGGCATATTGTCTAAAGCCGTTTTCCTCGGCTTCCTTTATGGCCTGTTTATAACGCTTTGCCGTTTGTTCAAAAGGCGCGCCATCTAAGGCAAGCTGCTCTGCTTCTACCAAAGCAATTTTATGCTCATGATTAAGAGAATATAAATCGGCTCGAAGCTGAAGAATGTGCTTGAGCTCGTTTGATACTTTCTCCAATTTTTTGAATGCTTGATGACTAGCGCCTACAAAGCCCTCTCTCTGAGCACGAATAAAGGCAAGATTACTAAGGCAATATAGGTCAACCATCATAAAATGGCTTTTGAAAAGCCCGTAACTTGCAACCGCGTCAAACAAATGCGCAACCAGTGTTTCGCAATCCGCTTCGTCCCAGAAGAAGTATTCAAAACGGCAATACATGAGAAAGGCTTTGAAAGAACTACCATTGATAATTGCTAACGAGGTCGCCTCGAAGTTTTCGTCGCCAAGCAAGTATTCGTGCTTAAGATAAGATTGCCAAGAGTTTTCAAGTATCGGCAGAAAAGGAACACGCAAAGACTTTTTCTCGACAAAGGCCTTCGCCTCCTCATACTCTGTTAGTAACTCTTCAATGGGAAAGCCCGCAACCGCTTTGATCGTTGATTTCGCAGATAAGCACACCCCTGCTCTAGCAAGCTCTCCTGTCTCAATCCCGGCTTCGAAGCCTCTCTCGTAAGCGTAATATGACTCTGTGACGTGTCCTTTTAGATGTGCAAGTGACACTCCAATTCCATTCCATGCAGAAGCGGAGTCCCTACAGTTCGGATTACTTTCCAGCCACTGCTTAGCTTTTTCACCAGCTTCATAGGCTGCCCCATACTCATCTCTTAACGCCAATAGCATGCCATAGGTAGTTAAGGTCACCAGTGTTGCATCAGTTCGACCATGCAGTGTTGCAGATATCAAACTAGCCTGAATACAAACAGAAGCGAATTCTATGCGTTGCATCAAAAAGCCAGCTAAACCGAAATTAACCAAAACATAATTAGTTAAGTGATGCGACCGATCTTTACATTCTGGCCAGTTTTCAAAATCCTTAATCGGACGCTTAGCCAGCGCATCCCTTAGTTGCGATGCTTGCTCTAACATGATGGCTTTGAGAGAACTTAGGTCATCAGGAATATCAATACCCAATATTGACAAAGCCTGCCGCCCCATTTCTAGCCCAAGTGCGTAGTCTGAGCGGCCTATGGCTTGCACAAGCAGGTAGGCAAGCAACTCCACCTTGTCTAAAGGATCAATAGCATTATCGACCAGCTGGGAGTAAAGTTGCTTAGATGCTTCAAGGTCTCCGTTTAAGTATGCAGCTTCCGCTTTGATTTTATAGAGCTTGAAGCACTTATCATAACTCTCAGCCCATGCATTATCGCCCAATAAAATTAATGCCAAGCTTGAGTATTGATCAGCAGCAAGCCACACACTTGATAGCTTGGCTTTCTCAGCAGGCAAAACATTAAGCTCGATCAGGTTTTCAATTTCCAACTGATCGGAAATAAGCGAGATGCCATGATTAAGCTGCTCCACAAGCTCAAACACCCGTTCTTCTTTTTCGTCATCACTATAAGTCTTATATAGACGCCAGCCTATACTCAGGTGAGTATCGACCCTCTCTTCCTCACCCAAAGACTCATACGCTGCTTGCAACATCCGATCATGAAGGAATTTACACGATGGGATAAAACTATGAATTGCGGTTTCATGGCTCCGCAATGAATAATACTGGCTAAGTAATTTTTGGGGTACCAATACACTTTCGCCGTACTCCCCTTGCAGTGTTTGCTGAAAGCCGCCGATTACAGCTAAAAACCAATCGCCCCCCTCCTGAACAAGCAAGCCTTCTTTTAATGCCAGCCACAAAGATTCAGCAACTTCCTCCATGGGTAAGTCACTGGCAACAGCCAATGTTTCCAAATCAAATCTGGTACCCACACATGCAGCTTTTTGGAGGAGCTTTTGGGTTTTAATCGGTAGCTCAGACATGCGTTCAAGCATGAGCTCGACAACATTATCAGTTATCGACTCTAATTTTATAGTCTCCAAATCCCAAGTCCAATAGTGCTCTGAAATATCAAACGTTACGAGACCTTTCCTATCAAGCGCTTTAAGGAACTCTATCGAGAAAAAAGGGTTGCCTCCTGTTTTTGAAACAACAAGATCTGCCAGCTCTTGAACATCGGCTTGGGTACGCTGAAAAGTATCCATAATTAGCAAACGTAACTGGCCTTTTTTCAGCGGTTTTAGTTTTATATGTTGCGCCTCAAACTTTCGAGCGGCAACTTTGTTTAACATGCTTTGAGCCGGGTGCTGGCTATCAACTTCATTATCTCGATAAGCAAGTAATATAAGAAGGCGACAACCAGGTTCACTGAGCAACTCCGGTATCAGATGCAAAGTTCCGCGGTCTGCCCATTGAATGTCATCAATAAAGATAACCCAGGGCTTATCTTCTGTAATGGTTTTAATGAAAGCCTGAAAAACTAGCACGAAACGAGCAAGCGTCTCTTGTGCACCAAGAAGCAAAGGTGCCTCGTGTTTGCCGAAAAGCAGTTCCAATTCCGGAAGGAATTCAATTAACACTCTGACGTTATTACCCAAAGCTTCACCTAAGCGTTTACGCAGTGAAAGCAGCTGATCTTCAGGTAACCTTAGTTCTTGTTTTAGCCAGTTTGTCAGAGCTGCCTTAATCGCAGAGTATGGTGTATTTTGTTGGAATTGATCGAACTTACCGCTTATAAAGACGCCATTGCTCGCTGCGATGGGTTTGTACACTTCGTGAATCAATGCTGACTTGCCGATCCCTGAGTAACCGCAAACTGTCAGTAATTGGGGCCGACCTTGTTTCGCTTTATCAAAGCTTTCAAGCAAAAGGCCAAGCTCTTCATTTCGGCCACATAAGGTCTGAGGTATGCAAAAGCGACTAGATACATCGTTAGTCGCCAGCAAAAAATCATTTACCGTGCCATCTTTAACAATTGAACGCTGACAATGCAGCAAATCATGCTTTAGACCGAATGCGCTCTGGTATCTATCTTCAGCATTTTTCATCATCATTTTATCAATAATTGATGAAATAGCTGCTGGTAAAGCTGGCCTTTTAGTCGAAGCGCTCTGCTGTTGAGTCGCCATGTGGGCATACACTATACCCAGAGCATCATCAGCTTCGAATGGTAAGTCTCCCGTCAGAAGTTTATAGAAAGTTACGCCCAGAGTGTAAATATCACTTCGGTAGTCTATAGCACGGTTCATTCGCCCTGTTTGCTCGGGAGAAATATAACTTAAAATACCTTCAAGCTTATCAGGCTCGATAATGGCTGGCTGTTCGCGCGTTAATAATGAGGCCAGACCGAAATCGATAATTTGTACTCTTCCGGTATCCGGATTCAGAACGATATTTCCGGGATGCAAGTCTTTATGAATTACTTGAGCATGGTGAATCGCATCCAAGGCATCAGCGAGTTGAATAGCAATATCAAGGAATAGAGGAACAGGCAATTGATGGGAGTCTTGACTTTCAGCATAACGTTTTAAGTCCATGCCCGAATATCTTCCATCACCATACAAGGCGATAAAGAATCATCGATCAATTCCATTGCTTTAACGATGTTCGGGTGGTCAAACATCTGAAGAACTTCGTAGCTGAAAGCCATACGGGCACGCTGACTTTCTATATCGCAATTCTCACCGCAGGCACGGAGAATGACGCCCTCGCCTGTGGCTGCATTTTGGGCGCGAAATACCCTTGTTCCAACGCTTGAGAAAAGCGTTTCACTAATCGCATAATTAGGTATTTGGAACATACAACCTCATCGCCTGCTATCTTACTTATTCTTTTAAGTATAGCAGTCAAATCAGAGTAACCAGCATTATGGATGCCATGCAATAAGCACTGGCCAAATGACGCTCAACAGTTACTTAATCTGAAAGCTTATCGGTATTTCGATATAGCTGGCGACGTTCTTACCGTTGACTTGTGCAGGCTTAAACGTCCAGGAATCTTGCACAGTTTCCCAAGCGGTATAATCCAACACACCATAGTGGCTGCTTTGAATAATTAGTAAGCTCTCGACACCACCGTTGGGGTCGACATTCACTCCAATCACAACAGTACCCTGCCAGCCCCGTTTTGCAGCAATGGGAGGATATTTGGGTTCCGGGTTATCAGCACTTCCTAAAACATAGGAAGGTTTAGGTATTAACTCTAGCGCCTCAGGTTCCGTTTCCTGTACTTCTACAGGCTTTTCATCAGGTGGCTCATCGGCTTTCGTTTCGCTTGGTGGCTGATTGGGCTCAATAGAATTATTTTGCTCAATTTTTTGCTCGCTATAAAGGGCTCTAGTAGTCTCGACGGAACTCAGTACAACATCACGTATACTCGGTTTAACGATATCCTGTGATTTTGATTTCGGTACTTCGTCGGACCTGTCACTTTTCTCTCTCTTAGTCTTTTTTTGTTCAGACTCAAGTATGCTTTCCTTACTATTTTGCTTGTGTGTTTTTGGTTTTTCTGGGAGTTCCGGCCTCTTTTGTTCCACTTCACGAGGCATTTGAGCAGATACGTTTTCAACAATCTCCTTATCAGCGGGGTCCCCCTCCTCTTGCGAGGGTCTTAAGGAAACATTAACCGAAGTTTTTCCAATCGGCGCAAAGATTTCGTTCTGTCCTTCCCAAAGACTCAGCGCAATATGTGCCAAAAATGACAGTATAATCGCACCGGCTAAGGCTTTTCTTGGCCGAGAACTTGAACCACTAGCAATGGGTGAATCTATTGACAAGAACTTGTTTTCCATGGGTTGGGACTAAAGAAACGGAAACTGTGTGGAATAATACATTGAAATATAAACTTTTCTCTAAAGTTATCTATACTTTTAACCTGTAAAGAGATTGAAGACCACTTATTTACCAGCAGAAGTAGCGAGAAGAGAAGTTAAACATGGCAAACATATTAGTTGTTGATGACTCTGCATCAATGAGACAAATGATCAAATTCACCCTCGAGATCGCCTGACACAAAGTGACCGAAGCAACTGACGGTTTACAGGGTTTGCACCAAGCAAAAGATAATGCTTACGAGTTAATCATATCGGATGTAAATATGCCCAATATGAGTGGCATTGAGATGACAGCTGAGGTGCGTGCGCTTGGCTCGCATAAGTCTACACCCATTCTGTTACTCACAACCGAGTCAGGTCTTGATAAGAAAACCGAAGGCAAAAAAGCGGGAGCAACCGGCTGGCTAGTTAAGCCATTCGACCCGGAGCAGCTTACCAAAATAGTTAATAAGGTACTCTAGTCTATCGGGTACTCGTTAGCGGTTTGATGCTTCACAAATGAGCGTTTGTTTTTTAAGCACGCTCATTCTTTTTATCTCTACCTCTCTCTTAGTAGCCTCTGAGCGACTCTCAAAATCTTGAGAATAAACGATCTCTCTAGGTTCATGACCACGGAAAAACTTGGCGCCCTTCCCCGCCTTTTTCTCAAACATTTCGCAATGTTCTTTAAATCGCCGATCAATATCCGTGCTGATGCCGGTATATAGTTTTCCACAGGATGTTCGGATCATGTAGACCTGCCAAGACATCAATAAGCCTCTAAATTCATTATTCAGTTAAATATACACTAATTAACCACGGCGATGCGTAGCCGGAGTCATTCAGCTTATATCTTACACCACAACGACGCTCTGTTCTTGAGTGTACCCAAAGCAAGCACTATAATGCAGCCTCTGCAAACAATTGGATAACTCAATGTCGGATCAGCCTTCGCAAAACTCAGCAAATGACACCCAAGAAACAAGCCAGCTCGATGAAACGAAAAGGGCTGAATTCAACCGATTGTTTTGGCATAGCCGCCGAGGAATGCTCGAACTTGATGTGCTGTTAGTGCCATTCTTGAAAGAGGCCTACTCTACTCTTCCTGAAGATGACCAAGCCCGTTTTAGAAACTTATTAGATTGTGAAGACCCCGATCTTTTTGCTTGGTTTATGCGTAACGGAGCACCAGAAGACCCGGATCACGCTCGCATAGTTAAGATTATTCTTGACCGTGTTCAGCCAGACTAAAGTTCAGTTTATACCGTCCAAGTTACTTGCGGGAGTAATTTTGCTCCCGTATGCCGCGGCTATTTTTCTTAGCCTTACTCACGAAATTTATCTGCCGCTAAAAGTTTCTATCTGCTTGATATGCACACTAGCTGGTTTTTACCATCTGCTAAGTCGAGCTTTGCTTCGCTCTCGCTTTGCTATCACTTCCTTAGTTGTTTCCAACGAGAACCTTAGTATTTACTTTTCGAACGAAGATGCAATCAACGGACAAATACTTGGAAAAAGTTTTATCTCCAGATATCTTTGCTTACTTACGGTAAAACATGCTCCTCTTATTGATAGTCGCCTAGCCTTTATTAGTGCGTACACAAGTAAATCTCATATATTAGTTACACCTCTAAACCTTGAGTGTCCAGATTCATTTAGACGTTTTCGCGTCTTTAGCAAATTCGGCAATATCAATATAAAGCACCGCGATGCTGTATAATCGCTAAATACTAAAAAACTAATTACAACTGACAGTTACCACATTATGACTCACATGTTTATCAATCTACCCAGTCGTTTTATCAGCATCACTGGTGAAGACTCAGAAAAGTTTCTTCAAGGTCAATGCTCTACTGATATCAACTCCCTAGATTCGAACCATTTCTCTTATGGCACCCTGAACACACCCAAGGGACGTATATATGGCTTGTTTAAAGTTGTACGGATTTCAAATGGTTTATTGCTGTCCGTAGATGAAAGCTGCTTTGAACATATCCTCAAGACCTTAAGCAAATACGCAGTTTTCTTTAAGTGCGAACTCAAAGAAGCTAACTTTCACTCTTATGGTTGTAGCACGCCATCATTAGCAGTTATATGTGAGCGCTACCCTGAATTGGCCGCATTAAAAGCCCCCGAAGACAATTCAAACAAAGCAGGTGATGACAACACCCTGTTAATAAGACTACCCGGTAAGCAAGGCCTTTTGGAGTTCTGGTCCCAACAAGTACCCGATGACAGCTGTTCAGATACTGAGGCCCTTGAAAACTGGCTGGCGAAAGAAACTAAAGCAGGTATTCCACAAGTATTTTCTGCCACACAAGAACAGTTCATTCTTCAGGAGCTGAATCTACATGAATTGGGTGCAGTCAGCTTTAAAAAAGGATGTTATACCGGACAGGAAATCATCGCCCGTATGAAGTTCTTAGGTAAGCTTAAAAAGCGCATGTGTTTACTTGAAGGAAATGGCACTGCCGCCGATCAACTCGAGCCAGGTGCCGATGTGTTTATTAAAACTATCGAAGGTTTGCCCAAGAAAGTCGGTAAGCTCGTCCGAGCCCATACATTGACAGATACGATTATTACTGCTTTAGCTGTGCTAAACAAGGAACAAGTCGATACAGGTGAGACAACGTATATCGGCTCCGACCTGGATACTGGGTTTATTGTGTCTGACCTTAGTTATTCTTAAGAAAACTATAACGAACTCAGGTTTTTTACTTCGTTCCGATAATTTCTAGAACAAAAGCGTTTTGCTCTGCTATAACTAATGAGTAGATGAAAAACATCTTGAATCGAGGTATTCATGTCAGAAATTGGTCAGAAGATAAAACAAGATATATTGGAAGCAATTGAGAACGACACTATTGTCTTACCAACGCTTCCTGAAATTGCTTTAGATGTTAAGAGAATCAGCGAAGACGAAGATTCGGGGTTATTCGACCTGATCGACGTTATTAACAAAGATACTGCCTTATCAGCACGCCTACTCAAGGTTAGCAACAGCCCTTTGTTTCGCGGTGCAAATGAAATCACTACGCTAAACATGGCAGTAAACCGCTTAGGCATGCAATATACGAGTAATCTTGCAACAGGCCTCGCAATGGAGCAGATGTTCCAAGCAACTTCAGAGATGATCGACAAGCGTATGCGCGAGACTTGGGAGCGCAGTACCGAAGTAGCGGGTATATGTAGTGTGCTCGCACGGCAGCACCCTCATCTGGCTGCAGGCCAAGCGACGTTGGCCGGACTCGTTTATTCCATCGGTTCTTTGCCGGTCCTTAAGTACGTTGAAGATAACGACGTTCAAATAAATAGCGTAATGCTCGACAACCTTTTGGATGAACTTCAGCCCATCGTGGGTCAGAAGATATTAGAGAAATGGGACTTTCCATCCGAGCTCAAACCTGTACCCAAAGAGTGTGTTAATTTCACTCGAGAAGTTGAAAAAGCGGATTACGCCGATTTGGTCATGGTTGCCATGCTACACAGCTATGCTGGCTCAGAACACCACTATGTAGAGATGGACTGGTCGCACATTACAGCGTTTGAACGTATTGGCGTTGACCCAACTATGGACCCGAATGCAGATGAAGACCTAAGTGCTGAAATGGAAGCAGCAATGGCGTTGCTAAATGCCTAATAGAATAAGCAGGCCTAAGACATAAAAAAAGCCGATCACTTGATCGGCTTTTTATTAGATAAATACTTAATTTTTAAACAACAGACGCCCAGTTTATTGGCTGTTTACCATTATCTATCAAGTATTGATTTGTCCTTGAGAAATGGCGACAGCCAAAAAAACCACGATAGGCAGAAAGCGGCGAAGGGTGCGGTCCTTCCAATACAAAGTGCTTCTGACGATCAATCAGCTTACCTTTCTTTTGGGCATAACTCCCCCAAAGCAGGAAAACAACACCAGACCGTTGCTGATTCAGCACCTCAATAACCCTGTCAGTAAACGTTTCCCAACCTTTTCCTTGGTGGGCACCAGCTCGAGCCTGCTCAACCGTCAACACCGCATTCAGCAATAGCACACCTTGATCGGCCCAAGAAATTAGATTTCCTGAACTTGGAATCGGCATGCCTGTATCCGTGTTGAGTTCTTGATATATATTACGTAATGAAGGCGGTATTGCTACACCCGGCTGAACCGAGAAACACAAACCATGCGCCTGCCCAGGCCCGTGATACGGGTCCTGCCCGATAATAACAACCTTTACCTCTTCAAAAGCGGTATGATTCAGCGCATTGAAGATTTCGGAGCCTTGCGGATAAATAATTTTACCCGCAGCCTTTTCGCTGCTTAGAAATCCACGTAAAGACTGCATGTAAGGCAGGGTAAGCTGGTCGCCGACAACTTGCTGCCAGGACTCACTCAGTCTACCTTCTTTTTCTGAACCTTCAGCCATCATATGAAACCCAAACAATAAGCCCCTTATTAAGATACTGGCTTCATGTGCGGGAACAAAATAACGTCTTTAATGGTTGGGCTGTCGGTAAATAGCATCACTAGCCTATCAATACCGATACCCTCACCTGCAGTAGGTGGCATACCGTATTCAAGAGCCTGGATGTAATCTGAGTCGTAATGCATCGCTTCATCATCACCAGCATCTTTTTCTTCAACCTGCTTGCGGAAGCGGTCAGCCTGGTCTTCAGCGTCATTAAGCTCCGAAAAGCCATTTGCCAATTCACGGCCGCCAACAAAGAACTCAAAACGGTCAGTGATAAATGGGTTGTCATCATTTCGACGCGCTAATGGAGAAACTTCCCATGGGTAGGCAGTAATAAAAGTAGGCTGATCGAGCTTTTCTTCAGCAGTCTCTTCAAAGATTTCGCATAACCACTTACCTGCACCCCAGGCAGATTGCTTAGCATCTTCTCTAATACCGACCTGGCGTCCATAGGCAATCATTTGCTCCAAGTTATTTCCGGCGTCGTTGATGATAGACGGCTCAAAGTCTGGATTGTACTTAAGCACAGCTTCGGCCATTGTCATGCGCTCGAAGGGTTTGGCAAAGTCATAGACCGTCTCGGCAATCACTTCGCCATCTGCATCTTTCTTAGTTGATTTAATGTCAGTTGTACCCAGTACATCCAAGGCGATAGTACGCAGCATGTCTTCAGTAGTATCCATTAAGTCATGATAAGTTGCGTAAGCCTGGTAGAATTCGATCATTGTGAATTCAGGATTATGACGGGTCGAAAGACCTTCATTTCTGAAGTTACGGTTAATTTCAAACACTCGCTCAAAACCACCCACAACCAAGCGCTTCAAGTACAATTCTGGCGCGATACGCAAGTACATACCGATATCCAGTGCATTGTGATGCGTTTCAAAAGGCTTAGCCGTTGCGCCACCAGGAATGGTTTGCAGCATCGGTGTTTCAACTTCCATAAAGTCACGATCACTTAGGTATTTACGAATCCCCTCAATAATCTTGGAGCGAACCATAAACAAATCGCGAGTTTCCTGGTTGATGATCAAGTCAACATAGCGCTGACGATACTTAGTTTCCTGATCCGCCAAGCCGTGAAACTTATCCGGTAAAGGGCGTAGTGCCTTAGTCAGGATAACCACATCTTCTGCACGTTCTATATTAACAAATAACTCGCCCTTACCCGACTTATGCAGGGCACCCCGTACACCAACAATATCACCTAAATCAAAACGGGTTTTGTAGCCAATTTCTTTTTGAATATCTTTTGGTACGTAATACTGCATACCACCCGATACATCAGAAATCTTAGTAAATGGCCCCCGCTGAAACATGATTCGACCCGCAACAGATACTTGGTTATCCTGTTCTTCTAGCTCTGGCTTAGAGAACTCACCGAACTTTTCTAACAGATCTCCTGCTAAATCTTTTCGCTCGAAGTCATTACGGTGACCATTTGCTGAACAACCATCACGCAGTTCCTTGAGTTTGTTCTTACGCTCAGTGATCAACTTATTTTGGTCTTCAGTGTTCGTAGTATTCTGTTCGTTCGACATATTTTCTTCCAATTACTTATCCATTGCTGCCACCAAAGACGATAGCAGCAAACTAAAAATTAAAGGCCTTGCTTAAGACTGGCTTCGATAAACTGATCCAGGTCGCCATCTAAGACATTATTGCAGTTACTGGTCTCAACATTGGTTCGCAGATCTTTGATCCGCGAAGAGTCCAGTACATAGGAGCGGATTTGACTTCCCCAACCAATATCTGACTTAGTATCTTCCAATGCTTGTGCCGCTTCGCTACGCTTCATCATCTCTAGCTCATATAACTTTGCTCGAAGCTGCTGCATAGCCTTATCTTTGTTTTGATGCTGTGAACGTTGGTTCTGGCATTGGACCACAATACCGCTTGGCTCATGAGTAATACGTATTGCTGAATCGGTTGTATTAACGTGCTGGCCGCCCGCACCACTAGAGCGATACGTATCAATACGCAGGTCTGCCGGGTTAATTTCAATATCGACGTTATCATCAATTTCCGGTGATACAAACACCGATGCAAAAGAAGTATGGCGACGGCTGCCTGAATCAAAAGGAGATTTTCTTACCAAGCGATGGACACCTGTCTCTGTACGTAACCAACCAAATGCATATTCACCGGTAAATTGGATTGTCGCACTTTTGATGCCGGCAACTTCACCGTCGGAGAGTTCAATGATTTCAGTCTTGAAACCTTTCTTCTCCCCCCACCGTAAGAACATACGCAATAACATGCTGGCCCAATCTTGAGCCTCGGTACCACCTGAGCCAGACTGAATATCGAGATATGCGTTGTTTTCATCCATCTCGCCAGAAAACATTCTTCGAAACTCTAGCGTTTCAAGCTTTTCACTTAGCGTGCCAAGCTCATCTTCAACAGCAGAAACCGTTTCTTCATCTTGCTCTTCCACAGCCATATCCAGCAGCTCCTGAGCGTCCACCAGACCAACGTCGAGATTTTCTATGGTTGCTACAACAGCTTCTAGATTAGAGCGTTCTTTGCCAAGCGCTTGCGCGTTGTCCGGATCATCCCAGACACTAGGCAATTCTAATTCACGTTCAACTTCTACAAGTCGCTCTTTTTTTACATCAAAGTCAAAGATACCCCCTAAGCGTTTGCACACGCTCAGACATATCTTTTATTTGCTGCACTAGCGGGTTTACTTCCAACATCTATTGACTCACATTCCTTAAAACTGAAAAAAGCGAAATAACACACTTAATAAAGCGCGCCATTCTACCGCTAAGCTAAAACCGCTCCAACCAATTTTTCATTTCTTTCGCAGTTTCCGGCCAGCTTGGCTCTAATAAAATCTCATGCAACGCCTTTGGAACGATTTTTCTTTGCTTATTAGTCATCTCTAAACGATCAAATAAGTGTTCACTCACCCAGGGCTCAACGAGTTCATCGCCTTCTCCGTGCCATATAGCGATGGGCGTTTTGATTTGCGAAGCCTGCTTGCGTAGCTTAGTAACTGCCGATAAATACTCTGTAAACCAACGTGCACTAACCTTACCGTGATTAAATGGGTCTGTGGCATAAGCGGCAACAACCTCGGGATCAGAACACACCACACTTGCTTCTATGGGATGAGCAAGACTGAGTCTAGGTAGAAAGAAACTCATTGTATTGCCAATAACACGCGTAAACCACGGGACAGCAATTGAAACATCAGCCGCTGGCCCACTTAAGGCTACACCACTGAATCGGCCAGGATACTCTAACAAGTGGTGCAAACTAATCATTCCACCCATCGAATGACCAAGTAAATATTGCTTTTCTTCCATGACTGTAGAACGCAGTGTTTCCAAGTCTTGCGCGTAGTCACTCCAACGCCTTACATGCCCGCGCTTACCTTCAGACTGACCATGCCCTCGATGATCTAGCGCATAGACTGCGTATCCCTGGGAAACAAACCACTCAGCAATGCACTGATAACGCCCCGCATGTTCACTCCAGCCATGCGAAATAACAATCGCAGCTTTAGCATTTTGATTAGGCCAGTAGTAGAAGTTCAGCAGTAAACCATCATCCGTTTCTACCTTTGATTGAGTCGGTGCAAGCCTTGCTACACTCATTCGCTTTGTTTCCTTTATTAGTCTATATACTGAAAATAAGTTTTATTGAATTTTGGAGCAAGTACAGTAAATTATGGTGCCTACTATTTAGCGCCTAAGTGTATCGTTTTTATGGCCGATAGTTTACCCTATTGGCGACCTCATTTCTGACGATTTTTAGCTATGCGCATTTCACTCTCTCATCATGCAAAACAACTCGCTAAGCCCAATACTGCTTGCAGCAACCGGTGCCTCTCCAAGCTCTGCGTATTGAGAGCTGATTCGAATAGTAAGCTAAGTCAGTAACCAAGTATATTGTAATGACTGAATGCCACTCAAAGGGAATATTCAAATGAAATATAACAACATTCTTGAAACCATCGGCAACACGCCGCACGTACGAATCAACAAGCTTTTCCGAGACGATATCGAAGTATGGATGAAGGTCGAACGCTTTAATCCCGGCGGCAGCATTAAAGACCGTATTGGCCTCGCTATGATCGAGGCCGCCGAGAAGTCAGACCAGATCAACAAAGATACCGTTATTGTTGAACCGACATCAGGAAACACCGGCATCGGTCTGGCTCAAGCAGCTGCGGTAAAAGGCTATAAGCTGATTCTAGTTATGCCGGAGTCAATGTCTATAGAACGTCGAAAGTACATGACAGCTCTGGGTGCCGAGCTCGTACTAACACCAAAAGAAAAAGGCATGGGCGGTGCAATTGAAACAGCTGCCGAACTAGTTACAAAAGGCAGTAATCACTGGATGCCACAACAATTTACCAATGCTGAAAATGTTGCGATCCATCGCCGTACTACTGCGCAAGAGATTATTTCCGATTTCCCCGATGGTCTTGATTATCTGATTACCGGTGTTGGCACTGGCGGTCATATCACTGGCTGTACAGAGGAACTTCGTAAAGCCTTCCCTTCTATACAATCCTACGCAGTTGAACCCGAAAAGTCCGCAGTGATCAGTGGTTGCGAAAAAGGACTGCATCGCCTTCAAGGTATCGGCGCTGGCTTTATTCCTGACATCATGAACACTGAGATACTGACAGGAACAATTCAAGTATCTGAAAAAGACTCTTTCGACATGGCACGTGAGTGTGCAAAGCAGGAAGGGATTTTTGTAGGTATTTCTTCTGGCGCTACCTTAGCCGCAGTTAAAAAGAAGGAAGCTGAATTTACTCCTGGCAGCCGCATCGTGATTTTCAGTTATGATACTGGCGAACGCTATTTATCGATCGAAGATCTGTTCTAGACCTTGAACCATGAGCGGGGCTTACGCCCCGCTTTGAAATATCCTGGAAATCAAAGCCTATCTTAGTTATTTGGCTTAAACCCGACAGACTTAAGCGGGGACGAGAAGAACTCATCAGCACTCAAGGGCTTGTCAAATAGATATCCCTGCCCAATCTCACAACCCAACTCTTGCAAGAAAGCCATCTGCTCAACTGTTTCCACACCTTCAGCCACCACCTTCAAGTTCAAAGTATGTGCCATAGCAACAATTGCCGCCGTGATCTGCTTGTCATCATTATCGTTGGGTAAGTCCATAATAAATGCACGGTCGACCTTGAGTTTATCCAGAGGGAGCTGCTTAAGATAGTTAAGAG